>JAPHTU010000214.1 GCA_026196145.1 Gammaproteobacteria bacterium | reverse complement strand
TATGCCGAAATTCACGTGAAGGTTGCGGCGCAGGAGGCCTTGCCGGAAGGGGAAGCTGATCTGCCCGGGGTAGATACTGATTATGGATGATAAAGAACTAAAAAATATTATCGAAGCCGCGCTACTGGCTGCGGGCAGACCACTGACCGTGGATCACCTGGTAGCCATGTTTGAAGAAGCTAATGAGCCTGAGCGCGACGTGATTCGTAAAACAATCGATACATTGAACGAAGAGTATGCCGAGCGTGGTATCGAGATACATCGGGTGGCATCGGGTTATCGCCTGCAGGTAAAGAAAGAACTCGCCCCGTGGGTGTCGCGCCTATGGGAAGAAAAGCCCGCACGTTACACACGCGCCCTGCTGGAGACGCTTTCATTGATTGCCTACCGTCAGCCGATCACCCGGGGTGAAATAGAGGATGTACGTGGTGTTGCCGTGAGTTCCAATATCATCAAGACCCTGATGGAGCGTGAATGGATACGTGTACTGGGTCATCGAGACGTGCCGGGCAAGCCTGCCATGTATGGTACAACACGGGAATTTCTGGATTACTTTAATCTCAAGTCCCTGAGTCAACTGCCGACACTGCAGGAATTGCGTGATATTGACAGCATCAATGCTGAACTGGACCTGGGTGATACGGGGCCTGCCCCGGAAACAGCGGCTGGCGACGCCGATTTGTCGGATGCCCCGGTTGAAGCAGATGGTGAAGACGCCGTACCTGAGCAGGAGATTACCGGCGCGGAGAGCGATACACCACCACAGGTCGACGAAACGCTGCATTAATTCGTAAAGTTGCTCCGCGCGATGACGGTTTGGCGCGCTGCCATTACGAGCGTAGTGAACTACTCCGGAATATCTATATGATTTGTCATCCCCGAATGTTGTAATCGGGAGGAGTGGTGCATGGACGCACCGTTTACGGACCTAGCGATGGAATCGAGTGGCTAAAAGTCCGTGGACTCCCGATAACAGCACTCGGGAATGACAGAACTATGTCACGCAAGGTGCTCTTATAAAATCTAACACGCAGACCATGACTAAAGAAAAGCAATCAACTAAAAGCAAACGCTTGCAAAAGGAAAAGCGGCCGATCAAAGACGATCGACTGCCAAAAGAAGGGCAAGCTATCGAAGGCGAACGATTGCAAAAGGTACTGGCGAATCAGGGTCTGGGTTCGCGCCGTGAAATCGAGCGCTGGATAGAGGCAGACCGGATAAAACTCAATGGCAAACCGGTCAAACTGGGCGATCGCTACAAGTCTGGTGACAGGCTATTCCTCGATGGCAAGCCAGTCAGGATCAAAGGTGCGGAACATCCATTAATCCTGGGCATGATGTATTACAAGCCCGAAGGCGAGGTGGCCACCCGCTCGGATGAAAAGGGCCGTAAAACAATTTTTGATAGCCTGCCTGCATGTGAATATGGCCGCTGGATCAATGTTGGCCGACTTGATCTGAACACCTCGGGTTTGATGATATTGACCAATAACGGAGAACTGGCCAATCACCTCATGCACCCCAAGTATCAGATGTCACGTGAATATGCCGTGCGTGTACTGGGTGAGGTATCAGAAAAACAGATTCAAAACATGCTGGATGGTGTTGAGCTGGAAGATGGGCTGGCAAAGTTTGAGATGATTACGGACGCTGGCGGTAAAGGCAGTAATCATTGGTACCATGTCAGCCTGCGTGAAGGACGGAACCGTGAGGTGAGGCGGTTATGGGAATCCCAGGATATCCGGGTCAGTCGCCTGATTCGTATTCGTTTTGGTGCAATTAAGCTGGATCAAAAACTCAAGGCTGGGCAATATCGTGAACTCAGTCCTGCGGAACTGAACCAGTTATTAAATGAAACAGGTCTGCCGACGCTAAAACCGCACAAGGTGGTTAAAAAGAAACGTTCATCCGCCTGGCCAGGGGGTAAGCCGGTGCGTAAAAAGGCCACCGCGAGCAAGAAGGTATCTCGTAAGCGCCGTTAATCGGCTTAAATCCGCAACATGTCCTATACAATCCGGCAGGTCTATCAGCACTTGCTCAAACACCACGGGTCGCAGGACTGGTGGCCGGGAGATACGCCCTTTGAAATTATGGTGGGCGCAATCCTGACGCAAAATACCGCCTGGTCAAATGTTGAAAAGGCCATCGCCAACCTGAAGGTGGCAGACTGTCTGGATGCCGCAACCATCGTGGCGCTGCCGCACGATGATCTGGCGGAGATGTTACGCCCGTCAGGTTACTTCAATATCAAGACCAGGCGCCTGCAGGCATTTTGTGAATGGTTGTTGGCGCAGGGTGGCGAACAGGCTGTTGCCGAATATGACACCGAAGCCATGCGCGATGCCCTATTAGAGGTTTATGGCGTGGGTCCGGAAACAGCCGATGATATCGTGCTATACGCCTTTCATCGGCCGGTGTTTGTTATCGATGCCTATACGCGCCGGATATTTTCGCGCCTGGGTATTATTTCCGGCGATGAGGGCTATGAGGAATTGCGCGGCCGGTTCGAGTCTACGCTAAAAGGTAAGGCGAAGTTATATAACGAATATCATGCCCTTATCGTTATGCATGGCAAGGATGTCTGTAGGGTCAAACCACGGTGTCATGCGTGTGTGTTTACGGATAAATGTTCCTATATCAGCAAACCCTGATTGCAATCAGGATGATTTCGTCATATAGATGAATGATATAGAACAAGTGGAGATTATTGATGGGCAGGCGTCAGGGAATTTCTATAGTCGTATTTCTATACTGCATGATTGTCGGCATGGGCCAGGTCCATGCGGCTACCCCGGCTGTGGGCGGGGAACAACTGGCCGAGGGTATGGAAAATCCGGGTTATGCCGAGAAACCCAAATGGTTCAAGCCTTCCTTTCTCGACATTCGTGAGGATATCGAGGAGGCAACCGAGGCGCGCAAGCGGGTCGTGCTGTATTTTTACCAGGACGGTTGTCCTTACTGCAAGAAGCTGTTGCAGGACAACTATGGAAATCGGGAGATAGCAGAATTTTCGCAACTGCGTTTCGATACCATCGCAATTAACATGTGGGGTGACCGTGAAGTGGTCAACCTTGAGGGAGAAGAGGTTACTGAAAAGCAGTTTGCCGAAGACCTGAAAGTGATGTTTACGCCCACCATGCTGATGCTGAATGAGGAAGGTGAGGTCGTGCTGCGTATCAACGGTTATTACCACCCGGCCAAGTTCCTGTCGGCGCTGAAATATGTAGCCAGGAAGAAGGAACTCAGCATGAGCTTCCGGGATTACTACGGGCAACAGCCGCACAAGAAGGCATCCGGTACCTTGCATGTCGCCGACTATTTCCTGCAGCCACCCTATGACCTGCGTGCCGAACGTCGTGCATCCGGCAAGCCATTGTTGGTGATGTTTGAACAACTGCAATGCCTGAGCTGCGATGAGTTACATAACGATATTCTGAAACGGGAAGAATCGCTTAAAGAAACAGCCAAGCTGGATATTGTGTTACTGGATATGTGGTCAAAGGCGAGGGTGATAACCCCCGATGGGCGTCAGCTGATGGCCAGTGAATGGGCCAAGGAACTGAATATTCTGAATAGTCCCAGTTTTGTGTTTTTTGATGATGATGGCCAGGAGGTATTCCGGGCCGAGGCCTATCTCAAGGCCTTTCATACGCAGGGCATCATGGATTACGTGTCATCCGGTGGATACAAGGAACAGCCTAATTTCCAGCGTTGGCTGGGGGCGAAGGCAGATGCACTGGAAGCCAGGGGTATTCATGTGGATCTCTGGGAATAAAAAACCACGTCAGATATTTCCGCTATGAGGTTTAGTCGCATACAGGCAGCTATATTGGTTGGCATGCTGATTTGTGCATTGTCGGTAGCACATGCAATACCCCCGCCTGTCCAGCACGAATCACATATTGCAGAAACTGACGGTAATATTTTTACATTGAATATTCCCAGGGGTTATGCGTTGCGCCTGTTGACCACGGACATGCAGCGACCGCGTCTGTTTATCTATGACCAGGCGGGTAACATGCTGGTCGGCTCAAGGTCAGGCAATATCTATCGACTGAAGCCACCGTATAGCAAGCCGGAAGTCATGCTGTCACTTGCCGATTACCCACACAGCCTGGCACTACGCGGTAAGTATCTATATATCGCTCAAACGGCAGGTCTGTATCGCATCGAGTATCGTCCGGCAGATTCAACATTGAGTGACGATGATGTTGAACAGGTGGTGGCTATTCCTGGTGGCTGGGGGCATAACAGCAGAACCCTCAAGGTAGGGCCCGATAATCGCCTGTATGTCAGTCTCGGAATAGCCGGCAACTGCAGCGATCAATACCTGCACGAAAGCTATCCGCAGAACAACAGGCGAGGTGGGGTGATGGTGCTTGATGAAACCACCAGCCCACCTGTATGGAAAACATGGGCAAGTGGCTTACGTAACCCCGTTGGTTTTGACTGGCACCCGGACACACGGGTGATGTATGCCAGTAATAATGGCCCTGATCACCAGGGTTATGAACAACCGCCTGAATACTTCAGCCGCCTGGACCGGGGTTCATTTCATGGTATGCCGTGGTTTCAATATAACGGCAAGCAACTACTGCGTGATGACTGTGTTACCAGCAAACCGCCGAGGATGGATGCAAAGGCGCCCGTGGCGACGTTTCCGGCGCGTAATGCGCCCATGGACGTGTATTTCATTCATCAGGGGCACCTGGATCGGAAATACCACGGTGATGCAGTTGTAGCGCTGCATGGTTCATGGGGTACACAACCGGACGGTGACAGCGGAGGACATCCCTCATCACGCAGGCCACCTGCACTGGTGCTGGTCAGGTTTGAACAGGGCAAGGTGGTCCGCGTTGATGACCTGGTGAGCGGTTTTCAGAACGTGAGGGGTAATCGCTTTGCCAGGCCAATGGGTTTGGGAACCGGGCCGGATGGAAATCTCTATATGACCAGTGATGGTGGTATCAACGGCCTGTTTCGTCTTGAGAAAATTATGCCATGAGCTTAACTGAATCGGGGGCTGGCTAGTTCCCTGATTGCAGTCTTCTGATCAGGTCGAGTAACCTGTCAGCGGATTGTTCGTTGAGTCTCTGGCGTGTTTTTCTAACCAGGTACGTTGCACTGAAGTGTCTTTTATGAAGTGCCCTGATTGAGGGAATTATCTGATCATCAGGTAATTCCTTTCTTAATGCATCAATCAGCAGGTCAAGCAGGGTTGCTGACCAAAGGGTATATGGAATACTGTTATCCTGGTTATGCGGATTGTTTGAAACTGTCTCGTTCATACTTACACCTGCATATTAATCAATGATATGGCTTGACTATATGTTCGTCTGTCATACGGTGTAAGTGATTCCGATCACATAAAACGGGATTGGACTGAAACGAGCTTTCTATTATTGGAACCAGTTCACATAATGAACTTTTTTGGTGTATGGCAGATGTAGTTCTGCCGTGGGATATGGGTCAGGAAGATTTTCTTGAGCAGCGTTTCCCGTTGGATATGCAGTGCAATTCATCCATGTCGAGAACCTTTATGTTGCGACGCTGTACATCGATATGGCCGTCGTCCTGAAATTTACTGAGTATTCGACTAAGAGTTTCTGCCGCCAGGGCAAGGTAGTTGGCGATATCGTGTCGCGACATGTTCAGGTTAAATTCGGTGGCTGAAAAGCCCCTTTCCCTGAAGCGGTTGCTCAGGTTTATAATAAAGCCCGCGACGCGTGCCTCCGCGCTCATCTGCCCCAGTGCCATCATATGTTGTTGTTCTCTAAGGATTTCTTTACTGAGAATACGCATGAAGGAATTATTCAGCTCGCTGTTGTGCTCACATAGTCTGCTGAACTCCGCTTCAGGGATTTCACAGGCTGTGCTGGTCTCGATTGCAACGGCAGTCGACTGGCAAATGCCGCCACCCAGACCGTCAAGGCCGATAATGTCTCCGGGCAGGTAAAAACCGGTGATCTGCTCCATTCCTTCGCTGTTGGTGACGTATGTCTTGAATGAGCCTGTCCTGACGGCATGAATCCGGGTCTGCTTTTCTGATTCATGGAACAGGGTATCTCCCGGCTCTATGCGCCTCTTGGCTTTGCAGATATCGTCCAGATTCTCCAGTTCACTGCCGGTCAAGGCATGTGGTATGCAAATATGCGAAACATTGCATGTACGACATTCGATCTTTTCGCGGTCAACAGGAGTTAGATATTTCTTGGTAACGTCTAGCATAAGATGCCCTGACTTATAATTGTCCCCGGAGAGAGTGTAATTCCCATACTAGAGAAAATCACGCGAAATTTGATAAAAGTCAAGAATCTGCATAAAGCTGGAAATTATTGGCTGCAAGATCCTACAGCTTGTTTATTGCAGATTCAGGTAAAGCCTCATGATATGCCCCAGATTTGCGCCGTAATCGGCCCGTCCGACACGGGAGGCGGAGCGGACATGCAGCCGCGTCTGGTTTTTTGAAATGGGCTCTAGTCGAAGCGTGATGTCGTCGGTAAATCCGAGCCAGCGTGTCTTCACCGTCGCCTGAATCTCCAGCTTATCGGCATCAACGGCAGCCAGGTTCCAGCCAAGTGCAGGAATATGCTGGGTAAGCTCACCAAGGAATTGTTTTGCTTCAATAGGGTAGGTGCGTGGGCGTAATTCAGGGAAACTTGCCAACTCATCGGTTTGCGCGACATTCTGGCTGAGGTAGACCTTTAGCCGTGGCCAGAAACCGGGTGGTTCCTCCCATGGCACCTTATTGGACCATAGTGAGTAACCGGACAGGGCAATGGCCAGTACCAACAGAAGCAGAATAATTTGCAGCATGCGTTTCATGGTATCAGCATCGGGTGTAGTGTTTGCCAGACATTTTCCATCATTTGTACCTGTGCGCCGGCCGTGGGGTGCAGACCATCTGCCTGGTACATTTCAAGCCCGGTGCTTAATCCCTGCATCAGAAAAGGGACAAAGGCCGTGTTGTTCTTTTCAGCCAGTTTTTTATATTGTTGATGAAACATATCCGTATAAGCTGGTCCATAGTTGGAAGGCAGACGCATACCGACCAACACTACCCTGGTTTGCCTTGCGTGCGCCATATCAATCATACGTTGCAGATGCATATGCATGGATTTAACGGATAAACCCCTGAGCCCGTCGTTGGCGCCGAGTGCAAGAATGACGATGGCTGGATCGGTTTGATCGAGTGATGTCTGAAAACGTGAGGCACCGCCCTGGGTTGTTTCGCCGGAGATACTGTGATTGATAATGCTGTAGGGGATGTTGAGTTGAGTCAGCCTTGTCTGCATCAGGCTGGGCCAGGCATCACTTCGCTCCAGGCCATAGCCGGCACTGAGGCTATCGCCAAAAACCAGGATGTTTTCATTTTCGGCAAAACTTATCATGCTATAACCACACAATAGAATGAATACTGTGAAATTGCGCAACAGGAATTGAAACTGGAATGACAACAATATGAGTACCGTGTTAGAAGCCGTTGATCTGGGTAAAGAGGTTGCCACTGCTGAAGGCAGGTTTCAAATATTCTCCGCATTAAATCTGCAAGTGGCACCCGGTGAGTCACTGGCTGTCGTCGGTGCCTCGGGTTCGGGCAAGTCTACCTTGCTGGGATTGCTGGCAGGCCTGGACCTGCCAACCAGTGGTCATGTCGAATTGCTGGATAATAATCTCTCCTCCATGGATGAAGATGGTCGTGCCAGGTTGCGTGCAGGCAAGGTCGGCTTTGTGTTTCAGTCTTTCCATCTTATCCCGACATTGACGGCCATTGATAATGTCATGATGCCGATGGAGTTACTGTCGGTTGAAAACGCCTACGAAAAGTCTGTTGCTGCATTGGCCGATGTCGGGCTCGACAGGCGTCAGCATCATTATCCATCACAACTCTCGGGCGGTGAACAACAACGCGTGGCATTGGCCAGGGCCTTTGTTCTTCAGCCCGGTGTGTTATTCGCCGATGAACCGACCGGCAACCTGGATCATGCAACCGGTGGCAAGATAGCAGACCTGTTATTTGATCTGGTCGAGCAACACAATACGGCAGTTGTCCTGGCAACCCACGATGACAGCCTTAGCCGGCGTTGTGACCACGTGCTTGAACTCGAATGAAAATAGTCATTCACAGTTTTCGTTTTTTTCGCCGGGAATTATTTCAACCGGAGATGCGACTGGTATTTCTGGCCCTGCTGTTGACGGTCACGGCGATGGCAACGGTTGGCCTGTTAACGGATCGTATTGGTAAGGCCTTGCAACGACAGAGTAACGAGTTACTCGGTGCAGATATGGTGGTTGCCTCATCGCGTGCGATACCTGATAGCTGGCAGGCGTATGCCCGTAATACCGGTTTATCTACTGCCTATTTTAAGGAGTTTCCCAGCGTACTTATTACACAGGATGACTCGGCACTCACCGAAGTCAAGGCGGTTACAGCGGATTATCCGCTCAGAGGTGAGCTGGTTGTACGGGACAGTGAAAACCAGATCAGAATCAACGAAATACCCGACCCGGGTTCGCTATGGGTGGAAAATAATCTGCTCAGAAAGCTGGGCCTGACAATTGGCGATCGGGTTACCCTGGGTAAATCGACATTTACGCTGGCGGCTGTGGTTGAGCAGGAGCCGGATCGAGGGGGCAACCTGTTTGCCCTTGCGCCAAGGGTATTGATGAATCAGATTGATCTTGCTGCAACCGAACTGGTTGGTGAAGGATCGAGAGTGCAACATCGTTTAATGCTCGCGGGTGAAACCAGGATATTGAACTCATACCAACGCTGGCTTGAGGAAAGACTGGGGCAGCATTATCGAATACAGTCAGTCCGCGATTCCCGTCCGGAGGTCAACGCGTCACTGGAACGGGCGGAGCGTTTTCTTGCCCTGAGTCTGGTGGTGACCATTGTGCTGGCGAGTCTGGCGACCTGGGTGGCGATGCAAACCTGGGTGCAGAAACGCCTGGTGCATGCCGCCGTGCTCAGGACAATCGGTCTGACCCGCCTGCAGATACTGGGTATTTATCTCAGTCAGTTATTGTTCCTGGTTATCCTTGCCTGCGCATCGGCCATGTTACTGGCATGGTTGCTACAGAATATGTTTGTCGGTGTCATGCAATCCTATATGGCAGCGGCATTACCGGCAGCGAATATAAAACCGGCAGTCATTGCCTGTGTCCTCGGTCTGTCCCTGGTTATGGCATTCTCCCTGCCAGTCTATTGGCGGCTGGTGTCGGCTTCACCGATGCTGGTTTTACGTTCCATGCCCGAAAAGCTCGATTCGGCCAACTGGTCGCTGGTATTGGGGATGCTGGTATTGATTGCAGTGCTGGGCTGGCTGACCGCTGATATGACACTGTTAATGATTACCGTACTGGGTCTGACCGGCGCCATACTGATCCTGGTGATTTTGTCGCATGTCCTGCTGACGATATTAAAACCCCTGGGTAAACAGCTCCCGACCGGCTATCGGCTGGGTATCCATGCGCTACTCAGGCACCGTCGGGAAACCATGATGTCGATCAGCGTTTTTGGCCTGTCATTTATCTTTGTGATTCTATTAACGCTGATTCGCACTGATTTGCTGGATCAATGGCGGGACCGGTTGCCAATGGATACACCCAATATTTTTCTGATCAATATACAGCCGAACGAATTGCCCGCTATACAGCAATGGTTGCAGAACCAGGGGCTGCAAAATGTCGCTTTCTCCCCCATGGTGAGGGCAAGGCTGACAAAGATTAATGCACATGAGGTGTCAGGCGACGACTACCAGTCACCGCGTGCACAGCGACTGGTCAAGCGGGAGTTCAACCTGTCATGGTCCGATGAATTGCCTTCCCATAACCAGCTGTCATCGGGTCAATGGTGGGGCCGGGGTGATGATGGTGCGATGCCACAATGGTCGGTCGAGTCCGGCATCGCACAAACGCTGGGGATAAAGATGGGTGACGAGCTGAGCTTTGATGCCCCGGGCCAGATTATCAGAGGTCAAGTGACCAGCCTTCGTGAAGTCAGCTGGGACTCGTTCAAGGTAAACTTTTTTGTCATCGGTACCACGCCCATGTTGTCATCAGTACCCTCGCGTTATATCAGCAGTTTTTACCTGCCATCGGAGCAGCGTGGTTTAATGAATCAGCTGGTAAAGCATTATCCTTCCGTAACCGTACTCGATGTCGATGCCCTGATGAAGCGGGTGCGCAATGTTATCGATAAAGTGAGTTATGCGGCCGAGGCGGCGTTTGTCTTTACGCTGATTGCAGCAATCCTGTTAATCGTTGCCATGGTCATGTCAGGTCGCCACCTGAGGCAGCAGGAAACCGCGCTGCTGAGGACCATGGGGGCAACCACGCCAACACTTGGCCGTGCACTGCGTACGGAGTTCCTGCTGATTGGCGCCAGTTCCGGGCTGATCGCCGTGCTGCTATCAAACCTGCTGGC
>JAPHTU010000071.1 GCA_026196145.1 Gammaproteobacteria bacterium | reverse complement strand
TGAATAGTTGCGGTATTAGATGGAGTGGGGAGTTATGAGAACGAATAGAGAACGATACAAGGCCAGTCGCCAATTATTAAGCCTGTCCTCGATTATTTGGGGCAAAAGGCAAGACCTGACCCTGTATGTGCTATTTGGGGCAAAAGGCAAGACCTGACCCTGTATGTTGTAGAGTAAATAAAAAACTATCGGAGTATACGGAATTATGACATTGCAATTTTCTTTTTTTGGCTACGCCATTATGGCAGTGATTTATTCATTGTCATTTTGGTTGCTGGTATTGATATGGCAAGGTATACGTTCGTGGCGGGGGGCAAAGATAATTATTGCATCATTAGGATTAATTGTATTAGCGCTACCTTGGGTAGAAGAAATATGGATTGCTTATCACTTTAATGAGGCATGTAAGGATGCAGGAGTACACGTAGTGAAGCAGGTTGAGGTTGATGGATATTACGACGCAACTGGGAGCGGCCCCATTGAAGAAGGATACATAGATAGTTCGCAGGCAATTGCAGCTTATGAAAAATCTGGATTTCGTTTTATTGAATACAAATTAGGCTATCGAAAGCCTGGCAAGGTGTCTCGTGTTGAAAAACAGGATAACGGTAAGTGGCTTCTAACTATTCATGACAGACCGACAGCGCAGTATCACTATAGACATACTTATAACCATGAAGTGGTCGGTTATCAGTTGAAAAAACATGAAAGGGATATATACGACAGCGCTAAGAATAAAGTTATAGGCCGTGATACCGCCTATGCGCGTTATCCTAATACTATTGAAGGTTTATGGATACGTTTTATTGGGAGCGGCCAACTTATGTGTAACCACCCGGCCAACATTTCCAAGAAAGAACACACGGGCACTCTTGTAACGCAAGTATTGATTCCAAACTATTAAGATAGGGGAATAGTAATATGCCAACAATAACGGACTATTATAAATATTCACAGCTGGCAACTGCTGCATATATTAAATTGGATGGAAAAATAACTACAAATGGAGAGATTGCAGTACAAGATATTATCGCAGAAGCAAATAGTCAGGGACGGCTACCAATATCCTTGGCGGAACAGTTATTCGATTCTTCGCAGCAGAGTAATGGGCAACCAGTATGGACTATCCCTACCGGCGATTACTATTATGGCAACGATGATTTTGGGTTTGCCGCTACTTTATTTCGTAAGGGAGACGAAAATCCAAGTGGGAATGAAATGGTGTTGGCTATACGGGGCACTGAGGGTACTATCTCGCGGGATAACTTCGACCAGGTTTATCTAGATCTTCTTAAGGCTGATTTGGCTCAAATTGGTTTCATTGGGTTTGCACTAGAGCAAACCCTCTCGATGGTAAACTATATTGAGAGGCTGAAAGCGGATACAAGCGATTCAGTACTACAATTAAAACTTAAAACATCTCTCCTTCCTCCATCAAATGCGGCATATCGTGAAATCCAGAATTCGAATGGGGACCCTGTTTATGTTTACTTCGATACTGAATATGCAGATGGATTAGGTCTTATAAATGAGGGGGATACATTAACTGTAACTGGCCATTCACTAGGTGGGCATTTGGCAGGCATTGCCGCACGTCTTTATCCGCGGTTAATTGATGAGGCCTACTTGTATAATGCGCCTGGTACAGACCCAGAATTCTCAGATGAAATACTGGGGGTTATCCAGAATATAATATCTGCATTTGTACCGCCGCTGGGTGCTATAGTCGATATTCTTTCGCCTGATGAGCTCAAGATGACCGATGAGCTATTGGGATTGATAGATGATTACCTAGGCTTATCAAAAAACCGGGTCAGAGAGCAATATTCTCTAATATAGATGTTGAGCATTATCCCATGAATCATTTGCAGATGAATAACACCAAGGATAAACATGCCGCGTAAGCCACGATTTAATCTGATTGGTGTGCCCCAGCATGTAATCCAGCGTGGCAATAACCGTGAGCCCTGTTTCTATGCCGAGGGAGACTATCGTCGCTATCTGGAGGACTTGCAACAGTCGGCAGTTAAACACGACTGCCGTATTCACGCCTATGTCCTGATGACCAATCATGTCCACTTGCTGGTAACACCGATGAAATCCAATGGCGTGTCACAAATGATGCAGGCATTGGGTAGGCGCTATGTCTACTACATCAACAAGACCTACCACCGTACGGGGACCTTGTGGGAAGGACGGTATAAATCCAGTCTCGTCGATAGTGATCAATACCTGTTGACCTGTATGCGATATATCGAACTCAATCCGATACGGGCAGCCATGGTTAATCATCCGGGTGAGTACAAATGGTCCAGTTATGCAGCCAATGCACAGGGCAAGACAGATCCCATCATAGAGGCGCATCCCATCTACCAAGGTTTGGGAGCAACGACACAAGAATGCCAGGCAGTGTACCGGGAACTGTTTCGACATCACGTAGACAACGACACCCTTCATGAAATACGCGATGCCCTGAACCACGAACTGGTATTAGGTCGCTCCTATTTTAAAGACCGGATAGAAGAAATCACGAACAGGCAAGCCAGGATGGGACAACCGGGCAGGCCGAGAATAGAGGAAGAGGCGGGGACGTACTATGTGGTTTAGGAATATTAGAAACAATTGCTCTCTGACCCGGTTTATTTTTTTAT
>JAPHTU010000065.1 GCA_026196145.1 Gammaproteobacteria bacterium | reverse complement strand
TTGCTGGAGAATCCGCATTTTGAATTGTTGCGTCACGACGTGACTTTTCCGCTGTTTGTCGAGGTGGACGAGATTTACAACCTGGCCTGCCCGGCATCACCCGTTCACTACCAGCACGATCCTGTTCAGACCACCAAGACCAGTGTGCATGGCGCTATTAATATGCTGGGTCTCGCCAAGCGGGTGAAGGCAAAGATCTTCCAGGCCTCCACCAGCGAGGTCTACGGTGATCCGCAGGTGCATCCGCAGACAGAAGATTACTGGGGGCATGTTAATCCAACCGGTATTCGTTCCTGCTATGACGAGGGCAAGCGCTGTGCGGAAACCTTGTTTTTTGACTACCATCGCCAACATAATCTTAAGGTCAAGGTGGCGCGCATCTTTAATACCTACGGGCCAAACATGCATCCGAACGACGGCCGCGTGGTGTCGAACTTCATCATGCAGGCATTACAGAATGAGCCCATCACGATTTACGGGGATGGCGAACAGACAAGGTCGTTTTGCTTTATTGATGACCTGGTGGAGGTCTTTATTCGGCTGATGGCAAGCCCGGATGATTTTACCGGTCCTGTGAATACGGGTAACCCGAACGAATTCACCATCAAGCAGCTGGCAGAAAAGGTCATTGAAATCACAGGTTCATCATCAAGACTGGATTATCAGCCACTGCCCGGCGATGATCCAACACAACGTCAACCCGATATCACATTGGCAAAAACACAGCTGGGATGGGAACCAAAAGTTCAGCTTGAAGAAGGCCTGCGGAAGACGATCCCGTACTTTGAGTCATTACTGAGCACGGGGGCTTGATCCCTGTAATTTTAAGATTATTCCTGCATGAATTGTCCATGGGGTGTGTTGAACGGGAATCACTGTTGTTGGGTAATGGTTAAATTTAATAATAAAAGGTTTTACGGTAAATGAAAGTTACAGTTTTTGGTTCAGGTTATGTTGGTCTGGTCACGGGTGCCTGTCTGGCGGATGTGGGCAATGAAGTCATGTGCATGGATATCGACGAGGCGAAGATCGATGGCCTGAAGGCAGGCAAGATTCCTATTTATGAGCCAAAGCTTGATGAACTGGTAGCGCGTAATTCCAGGGCTGGACGTCTCAGCTTCACCACAGACGCTGAAGAGGCGGTTACGCATGGCGAGTTTCAGTTTATTGCCGTGGGTACGCCGCCCGATGAAGATGGCTCTGCTGATCTGCAATATGTGCTGGCCGTTGCCCGGCAGATTGCGACCTATATGCACGAGCATGCCATCGTTATCGACAAGTCCACGGTGCCGGTAGGCACGGCAGACAAAGTCAGGTCCAGTATGCAGGCCATACTAAAGGAGCGTGGTGAAGATATCTCCTTCGATGTCGTTTCCAACCCGGAGTTCCTGAAGGAGGGTGCGGCCATCGATGACTTTATGAAGCCGGATCGTATCGTTATCGGTACCGATAACCACCACGCCACCGAACAGTTGCGCAGTCTGTATGCCCCGTTTAATCGTAACCATGATCGCCTGATTGAGATGGATATACGCTCGGCAGAGCTGACAAAGTATGCTGCCAACGCCATGCTGGCGACCAAGATCAGTTTTATGAATGAGTTGTCGAACCTGGCAGAGCGGCTGGGTGCTGATATCGAGCAGGTGCGTAACGGTATCGGTTCCGATAACCGTATCGGTTATTCCTTTATCTACCCGGGCTGTGGTTATGGCGGCTCCTGTTTTCCGAAGGATGTCAATGCACTGGAGCGAACGGCCAGCGAGGTCGGCTACGATGCGCAGTTATTGACTGCGGTAGAGGCGGTCAATGCCAGACAAAAGCAGCGCCTGTATGAAAAAATACAGGCGCACTTTAACGGCGATCTGAGGGGTAAGGTCTTTGCGTTGTGGGGTCTGGCATTCAAGCCCAATACCGATGATATGCGTGACGCACCGAGCCGCGTATTATTGGAGGCATTGTGGCAGGCGGGGGCAACAGTGCGGGCCTATGACCCGGTGGCCCAGGAAGAAGCCCATCGAATTTACGGCGACCGGGGTGACCTGGTTCTGGCAAGTTCCGCCAATGATGCCCTGGACAATGCCGATGCTCTTGCCATCGTTACCGAGTGGCGTATTTTTCAAAGCCCGGATTTTGACAGGATGAAATCAAGCCTGAAAAATCCTGTTATCTTTGATGGTCGTAATATCTACGACCCGGAGCACATGCGGGATATTGGTTTTACCTATTATGCTATCGGGCGCGGGAAGATATAAATGCGGGATGCCTTAATTAACATGCTCAATGACAAGTCAGCGGTTATCGGCATCGTTGGTCTGGGCTATGTCGGCTTGCCGCTGGCGATTCGTTATGCCGATGTCGGTTACAAGGTCCTGGGTTTTGATATCGATTCTGAAAAGGCGAAAAGCATTTCCGAGGGAAAGACCTACATCAAGCATATCCCTGATTCTGCCATTCAGAATGCAACCCAAAAGGGTTTTGAATCAACCACGGATTTTACCCGAGCAGCTGAAGCTGATGCCCTGATCCTTTGCGTACCTACACCGTTGGATGAGCATCGAGAGCCTGATTTGAGTTTTGTCATTAATACACTGGAATCCCTGCTGCCCTATATGCGACAGTGTCAGGTGGTCTCGCTTGAGAGCACGACCTATCCGGGCACCACAGAGGATGAGCTCAAACCGCGAATCGAGAAGGCAGGTTTGAGGGTTGGTGAGGACGTATTACTGGTATATTCACCGGAGAGGGAAGATCCGGGCAACCCCGACTTTACCACGCGTAGTATTCCAAAGGTTTGCGGTGGCAGTACGGCGAACTGTCTGGACGCTGGCAAGGCGCTTTATGGTCAGGTTATTGATCAAGTGGTGGCAGTCTCGTCTACACAGGTTGCAGAAATGACCAAGTTGCTGGAAAACATTCATCGTGCGGTGAATATTGGCCTGGTCAATGAAATGAAGATCGTGGCCGACAGAATGGATATTGATATCCATGAAGTGATTGACGCGGCGGCAACCAAGCCGTTTGGCTTTGTACCCTATTACCCGGGGCCTGGTCTGGGTGGTCATTGTATTCCGATTGATCCGTTTTACCTTACATGGAAGGCCCGTGAGTACGGCGTGAACACACGCTTTATCGAGCTGGCTGGAGAGGTAAACCGTTATATGCCGGAGTGGGTCGTAAACAAGGTGGCGGCAGGTCTTAACCAGCATAAGAAATCAATTAACGGTAGCCGAATTCTCATGCTGGGTATTGCCTATAAAAAGAATGTCGATGACATGCGTGAATCACCCTCGGTGGAGATTATGTCCCAACTACAGGATCTGGGTGCCGTCGTGCAGTATGCAGATCCATATGTACCGGTTTTTCCGAAAATGCGCCGCTACAGGTTTGATCTGGAAAGCATTGAGATCACGGCAGACAGTCTTGCCGGCTACGACTGTATTGTATTGGCCACCGACCATGATGTTCTGGATTACGACCTCATTGCTGCGCATGCGCAATTGATCGTGGATACCCGTGGTAGATACCGCAGTCCAGCGGAAAATCTCATCAAGGCCTGATCAGTCTACAGTGGCCAGACCCACAGAATCATGGGTATCGACACGATGATAATTAATATTTCAAGCGGTAAACCCATACGCCAGTAGTCGCCAAAACGGTAGCCACCAGGCCCCATGATAAGGGTGTTGTTCTTATGTCCAATGGGGGTAAGAAATGCGCAGGAGGCTGCCACGGCGACCGCCATCAGAAATGGATCCGGGCTGACTTGCAGGCTATGGGCAATATCAACCGCGATTGGTGCAGAGATGATGGCAGTGGCGGTGTTGTTCATGACATCAGACAGGGTCATGGTAATGACCATCAACAGTGTCAATACGATGACCGGTGAGTAACCGGCAGACAGGTCGGTGATGGCCTGGGCTATGAGTGCAGTACCGCCACTGGATTCCAGTGCGCTACCAATCGGGATCATTGAGCCCAGCAATACAATGACTGGCCATTCAACCGATTCATAGATGTTTCGTACAGGAACAATACTGAAGATCACATAGCCGGCGACAACGATCGCAAGCGCGACAGGTAGATAAATCAGTCCAAAACTGGCGGCCATAATGGCCAGTGCAAACAGGGCGACAGCAAGCCAGGCCTTGTGGCGTTGAATGAGGTCCAGGCTGCGGCCGGCCAGCGGCATACTTCCCAGCCAGCTACTGATCTCTGACAGCATATCACTGGCACCGTACAGTAATAGCACATCACCCTCCCTGATCTCGAGGTGACGTACGCGTTCACGAAACTGTTTCCCCTGTCGTGAAACGCCGAGCAGTGTCACGCCATGACGAGACTGTAGCTGTAACGACGTAGCAGTGCGGCCGGCAATTCTTGCGCCCTCCATGACCACCACTTCCCAGAGCGACATATCGTCATTACTGAGCGGGCTGGTGTTCTTGCCCTTGCTCGAGTAGTCGAGTTTAAGCGCACCGGCAAATTTATCCATTGCCTCGGGTGTCGCCTCCACGACCAGAATATCGGCCTTGCGGATTTCTGCCAGACGGGCCTGCCCGGGCAGGCGCTTACCACGCCGTACCAGACCGATGATAGCGACATCATTTTCATCGGCGATGCTATCCAGGTCCCGGACCCGTCTGTCTATGGCTGGTGAGTTTTCGGTTACATGTAATTCTGCGACATAGCCACTGATATCAAGTAATTCCTGCGAGGTATTGTGGCTGACCCGGCTGGCCGGTAACAGGCGCCAGCCGATAACCGTGACATAAATTACACCGACGACCGCACAGGCGAGGCCCACCGGTGTGAAGTCGAACATGCTAAAAGCCTCGCCCAGGGCGTCATGCCGGAACTCGGCAATAATAATGTTGGGTGGTGTACCAATCAGGGTAATCAAGCCACCGAGTATGGAGGCGAAAGATAGTGGCATTAAGGTCAGTGACGGGCTGCGTTTGGCCTTGGCGGCGGCCTGGATGTCCACCGGCATCAGCATCGCCAGTGCCGCGACATTATTCATGACGGCCGATAAGGCGGCGGCAATACCGGCCATCGCAGAAATATGAAGCTGCATCGATATGGCAAAACGACTAACCTGCTTTGCAATGAGTTCAATGGCGCCGGAATTGGAAAGCCCCTTACTGACGATTAATACCAGTGCAATGATTACCGTTGCAGGGTGCCCAAAACCTGAAAAGGCCATCTCCCTTGGCACAACGCCAATCAATATGGCGGCAAGCAGGGCGACAAACGCAACCAGGTCATAGCGCCAACGGCCCCAGATCAGAAATACGAACACAAGGAACAGCAGTCCGAAGAGCAGAATATGGTCAGTCGTCATGATGTCTCAAGTGATTTGGTTACGACGGTAACTTGGTTGCCATTAAATGAGGTGAGTATAACCTGTGATTGTAAAGTCAGGTTCTTGATGCCGTGAATTACTGATACAATCCCCTTTCCATATATGGCTAAATTCTGTGCAATTTATACACAATAAGAAATAATGAGCGCGTCACCGGAAACGATAGGGCGATACCAGATACAGGAACAGGTAGGCGCTGGTTCGAACGGTATGGTGTACCGGTGTTTTGATCCCATTCTAAAACGTGATGTGGCGGTCAAGGTGCCGGCAGCTGGCCTTAGTGGGGATGAGCTGCAGTCCGTCGTGGAGAATTTTTACCATGAGGCCGAGATTGGAGCGCAATTTCAGCATGCCAATATCGTGACGGTCTATGATGTTGGGGGTGATCTGCTACAAAGTGACAAACAACCAGATAACGGTCGCAACCATTATCTAGTCATGGAACTGGCTGACGGGATGAGCCTGAAAGACTATCTTCAACAACATGGCAGATTACCTGTTGAAGAGACGCTAAGGATTGTTTTTGAGTGTTGTAAGGCGCTCGATTATATCCATTATCAGGGTGTCCTGCATCGTGACATCAAACCTTCCAATATCATCTATGATGCAGATTCCATGTCCGTGAAAATAACGGATTTCAGTATTTCAGCATACGCAGACAAACCATCTGAAAAACAGCCTGGCACACTGCCATTCAGCACACCGGAGCATTTCCTGGTGGATGAAATGCTGACGCGTCAGACTGATATATTCGCCCTTGGCTCGGTCATGTACCAGATGTTGACAGGTAGCTGTCCCTTCCAGGGGGATAGTGTTGATGAGGTGGCGTCTCGCATTGTGTCCTCGAACCCCAGACCAATAAGGGAATTTGATCATGCTATCCCGGCGCAAGTGGAATTCATTGTCCTCAAGGCCATGAGTAAATTGCCACGAGACCGGTTTAAGGACGCTGTTGAATTTACGGATGCCGTCAGTTTTGCGTTAAAAACAGTCGGTTCTGTAAAGCGTGGCCATGACGACAGTCATCGAAAGAATAATGATATTGATGAATACCTGATACTGAGAAATAACAGCTGGTTTAGTGAGTTTTCACCGGACCAGATTGATGAGCTTGTACGCTCCGGTTGTGTCCTGAATTATGAGGCTGATGAGTACCTCGTTAAGGAAGGGGATCCTGCCGATAGCTTTTATACCCTGCTGGAAGGGCAGGCAGAGGTGGTGAAGGCAGACAAAACGATCAATGTACTCAAGCCGGGGGCATGTTTTGGTGAACTTGGCCACCTGACCAAAACACATCGGCGGACCGCCAGCATCAGGGGGGCGACACCGGTACGTGTGCTGGTAGTGGAAACGGAAAAGCTGTTGAGTATGTCACCTGAAAGTCAGGCTGAGTTCTATCGGGCATTCCTGACAATTACAATGGAACGCCTGATCGAGAAAAACGAGCAGTTTCTGGAAACTGATACCTGAATATATATAAGGGCGGTTAATTAAGATTCAGATTCTCGAGTGGATCTTTGCCCTTTTCTTCACTGCTACTCTGGTCTGATTCAACCTTATCAATTAATGCATGGATATCAGCAAGAATATTATAGGCCAGTGAGCGTGCCAGCTTGAGGCCATTGGCATTGGGTTCATTCTGCAGCGCCTCGTGGATGGCTCGAATCTCCTTCAACAGTGATAGCCACTCTTTATACTCCTCGGTATCCTTGGTATTTAGATCAATCTCCATTACTCTCTCCTTATATGCTCCCTATAAGCCTGTTCCCCAGCATGTGTCTCATATTGTAGACTGTAGAAAATGTTGAAAGTGTGATCCAGTTAGAGTTTTTCCGGATCCAATATGTTAGATGATAAATAAATGACCACATAGGTTATATATAGTACTTTCTATTTAATGCCGCATACAATGTAATCTCGAGATCCGGCCAATCACAACGCAAAAATTAAGGATATCAATATGAAGGTTGCATATATATTTTCAACGCAGGGGCATTCTGTTTCTTATAAATTAGGCAAGATGATCCTGCCTCAACTGGAAAACAATGCCCATGGGGTAGAAGTCGTCGGTATGTTTTTCTTTGAAGACAATACCTATGTCCTGCAGCAGGGAAATCCCATCGGTGAGAGACTGGCAGCAGTTGCGAATGCCAGTGGCATGCTGTTGATGGCCTGTGATCAATGCGCCGATGAACGCGAAATAACCGACGGGCTGGTTGAAGGTGCCGTCGTTGGATGTTTCCCCAATCTCTATGGTGCACTGTCCGGCAATATGCCTGATCAGGTGATCACGCTTTAGGGAGTGATTTGAGGTTCTTCTATATCGGTTCAGCGGGGCCACTCTCACGGCAACCCCTGGAGTACTTACTGAGTGCTGGTTTTGAGGTTTGTGGTGTGGGACTGGACCCGTTACCACCAGACCACACCCTGTCGTCACCTACCCTGGTATTGCATGATGTCGATTCGCTGGATGTGTTGGCCCGGACCAAGGACCTGCCTGTAGTCGCTCTGACTCAGCCTCTGGCTGAAGTCCTTAATGCAATCAGTCGGCTGCAGCCAGATGCCATTCTGGTTTCCTGCTATGCCAGAAAGCTGCCGGATGAATTGCTGGATGTGGTCCCGCTTGGGGCATTTAATCTCCATCCCTCACGACTACCGGCTTTTCGTGGTCCCACGCCGCTGTTTTGGCAATTTCGTTCAGGTACACCGTTGTTTGGCCTGAGCTTGCACCGCATGACCTCACAGATTGATGCAGGCCCGGTGCTGGCCAGTCAGTCTGTCAGCATGCCGGATGGCATTACAATGACAGCTGCGATAGACAGGCTGTCAGGATTAATTGCGCCCCTGCTCGAGGATGGCTGCGCCGCTATCCGCGCTGGTGAGTTAGGTGCTGAGCAACATAGCATCGATGCCAGCTATCAGGGCTATCCTGAGATTGCAGATTTTGCGGTGTCAGTTGAATGGACTGCGCAGCGGCTATTTAATTTTATGCGTGCCACGGAGCATATGGGGCAGGTCTATCCCTGCCGGATAGAGGGCAGGCAGGTATTGCTGCGGCATGCACTGAGCTATTCATCCGATCAGGAAATCCCGACCCAGGCGGTGGAAAATCAGACAATCAGGGTTTCCTGTACCAATGGCACGCTATTGGCCTCCTATTACCAATAGCCAGTAGTTACCCGCCCATGTTATCCGGATAATTGAGCATATTATGAATGCAAGAACCGACATTCCTACCCAATATCAGCTGGTCGAGACGCGATTGCAGGAGAGGCTGGATAACGATACGACTCGTTGTAATTTATGTCTGTGGCGTTGCAAGATTGGCCATGGCCAGCGGGGTTTCTGTCAGGCTCACGTCAATCGTAACGGCACCCTGTATAACCTGTCTTACGGCATTCTTTCATCGATCGATATCGATCCGATTGAAGACAAGCCGGTTCGCCACTACCGCCCGGGTACCAAGGTGATGTCTGTCGGTAGCTACGGCTGCAGTTTTCGCTGTGGTGGCTGTCATAACCTGGAGATATCCTGGGGAGTCGAGGCGCTGGACGAACTGGCGAAGGGTGAATCGACAGAGGCGTGGGTACCCCCGCAAAGTTTGGTGGAGACAGCGCTGCGAGCAGGGGTGCAGGGCATCGCCTTTACCTACTCGGAACCGGCGGTCTGGTTGGAATATGTGCTGGATGTGTCCCAACTTGCACATGAGGCCGGCCTGTATACCGTCTATGTTTCCAATAGTTTTGTCACTGATGAAGCGCTGGAGATGATGGCGCCATACATCGATGTGCTGTGCTCCGATATCAAGAGTATGAGCGACGATTTTTATAAGGAAATCTGCCGACCGGCAACGGTGCAGCAAGTACTAAACTCTATCAAGAAGGCACATGACCTCGGGATTCATGTTGAAACACGTACCAATATTATTCCTGGCAAGAATGATAATCCTGAAGAATACGAGCAAATCGCGACCTGGGTACGGGACAACCTTGGCAAGGACAGCCCCTGGCATATCACCCGTTTTTTCCCCGCCTATAAGCTGGATCATCTGCCGATGACCCCGGAGGAAGACCTGTTTGCTGCCGAGCAGGCAGCGCAACGTGTCGGGCTGGAGAATATCTATGTGTATAATGACAAGGGTTGTGACTGCGCCAAGGAGAATCGCCCCGTTGAGTTTTACCTCAATGCAGACAGCGATGAAATTCACCAGACCAAGAAGTGTGCAGCGTCCTGCTGTGGTGATGAAGGCGTGCTATTGAAAAAATATGAAGTCAATTTAACGAGTAAGACAGAGGTTTAAGGTATGTCGAATACGGTTACATGTGTTGTATTAAAACGAGAAGCAGAGGCAATGGATAGGCCGCCGCATCCCGGTGAACTGGGTCAACGCATCTTTGAGAATGTCTCAAAGGAAGGCTGGAAACAGTGGCTGGAACGCCTGACTACCATTATTAACGAGAATGGTCTGAATACCGCGGATCCACGAAATCTGGAATTAATTGAAAAGCATATGCTGGGTTTTTTCTTCGACGAAGGCGACTACGGTAAGGCACCGGCCGGATTTCAGGCTGGCGGTGGCGGCAAGAAATAATTATAAGGTGGCTCTATTCATTAGGATTTTTTTGTGAGTGAAAGGAGCCGGAGCGAAGCGGAGACAACAGCCGTAGGCTGGCCCGAAGGGCGAGGACATAGTCCGAGTAACCACCGCGCACACAACTGCATGGATGCAGGAGGTAGAGCGACGCAGGGAGCCAAAGCCGAGAACCGGAATGTATAAGGAAATACATGAGGATTACTCCGGGCTTCCTGCCCTACGCCCTCCGGGCCAGCTAACGCTGTTCAAAATCGCTTCCTGCGATTTTGTCGAGCACGGAGCTTATGTACCGGACGTACGGTATGCCGGTTTTGCAGGAGCAAAAACCGGTGACGCGGCAATCGCGGAAAAAGACAATTAATAGAGGTGCCTTATTCGGAGTATTCTGCCCAGGTCCTTGTCGTCTCCGATACTCGCACCTTGCTGACCTGCGGCCATAGCGCCCTGGCCCTGTTATAGAGCCATTCTGCAATGGCCTCGGCAGAGGTTGAACCCGGCAGTACGTCATTCAGGTGACGGTGATCCAGCTCATTGTCGATGATATCCTTGAAGGGTTTCAGGTCATGGTAGTCGACGATAAAGCCAAATTCATCCAGCGTATCGGATTCCAGCACCAGCTCCGCAATATAGTTATGGCCATGCAGGCGGCTGCATTTATGTGTATCCGGAAGCCCGTCAATAATATGGCTGGAGCTGAAGTGAAATTGTTTGGCGATTCGATACATGGTGTTAACTCTCTATGATGTGCGAGATTATCTCATAAATAGAGTGATTTTCCGGTATTCCAGTTTATATAGAGATGCTGACTAATCCGCCCCTATTTTCCATAACGGTGAGATAATAAATTTCAGCTGTTGATGGGCATCTCGTAATGCCTGCAGCACGGTTTCCGGCTTGTCGGCACGTGCAAAAATATAACCGGGATACTGGTTGCCTTCCGGCAGGGGACGGAGCTCATGCCCATCAGGTATGACAATATCAACTTTTTCCACGTACGGTATTTTGCGTGCCTGCATCAGACCTTCAACGCGCTTGAGTATGCCGGCCTTGGGTATCGGAATCATCATGACGCCGCGTGCGCCATCCATCCTGGGTGGCTCGACGACAGCCCCCATCGCCAATGCAATCGTCAGTGCTTCCAGGTTTAGATTATTGCCGGTATCCAGGGTACGACCACAGTCACCGCCAATGGTACGACTGGCAATCTCCAGTATCCAGGCATCATCTTTATTTATTCGCAGCTCGGCGTGTACCGGGCCGGTGGTCAGTTCATAGGCATCGCAGGCCTGTTGAACACGCAGTAGAATTTTCTGTTGCGTGGCCTCATCCAGTTGTGACGGCGTGACATAGATGGTTTCCTCAAAGTAGGGACCGACCAGTGGATCCGGTTTATCAAAGATCGTGAGCGTGGATAGTTGCCCGTCCTGCAAGAAGCCCTCAAAGGCAACTTCAATGCCGTCAATATAGCTTTCAATGAGGATATTGCTGCGTTCAAATTCGTCGCCGTATTCATGGATGATCGGTTTGATGCGCTCACATGCCGCAATTAACTCGGCCTCGTTATTGGCCCTGATGACGCCTCGGCTGGCAGACAGGTGCAGTGGTTTTAAAACGCAGGGATAGGGGATACCTTTTAACTGCTTCTCCATCGGGAGGTTCAGGTCTAGCAGGCAATGTCCGGGTATCGGGCAACCGGCGAGCAGCAAATGCGCCCGTGCAATGTCCTTACGCCGAGACGCCTGCGCCGCAGTGGGTTTATTGTGCGGCAAGGCGAGTGTACTGGCAACACGTGCCGCCAGCTCTACAGTGCTGTCATCACAGCCGAGCACACCTGCAAAGGGTCTGCGAGCGGCTTCTTCAAGGATGGTGGACAATGCCTCGTCCGGGTTCTCCAGATCGACATGCAGCCCCTCATGTACCTCGGTTATTAACGAATGCTCACCTCTGGAGGCAATTAGTACATCCAGCCCCATCTGTTTCGCCGCATTGATATAGGGCGCAATACGATAACTATTGGGTTGAGCGATTAAAAGGAAGCGGTCAGGCATTGAAACAGGTTAGCAATCGTTACGTTAGCGCATCTATGTTTGCAATAAGCGGTATATTCTGTGGATCGCCGCTTCGGCGTCCTGCCTCTCGCGGCATACTGTCCATCCATGGACATAAAAAAGCCCCGCTTAGCGGGGCTTTAATTAATGTAAACGCTGGGGCGGAAAAGATGAACTCGTTATCCGCAGCCACCACCGGCTGCCCCACAACTTCCACATGTTCCCGATCCGCCACTATTGGCGAACACGTTTTTGAAGACAAAGCTGCGGTTGGCGCCCTGGGTCTGAAAATCGATCTCAACACCTTCCAGGTAGGAAAGGGCGACTGCATCAACGTACATATTCAGGCCGTCTTTGGACCAGGTGGCATCAAACTCGGTAGGCTCTTCTACCAGCGTCATGCCATAACTCATGCCGCCGCAGCCACCGCCAGAAACAAAGATACGTACACCGTTAACCTCTTCCTCATCAGCAGTAAGCGCCAGTAGTTGTTCAATTGCCTCGGGGGTGACATTTATTTCATTCGATAACTGACTGTTAAATTGTGGTGTAGACATAATATTTTTTCCGTTTTATTTCGGGGAATGCCCGGAGTTTAGCAGAAATGGGGGCTTTGCTACTCTCTCACAAGGGATATATCTCGGCCTCTGATGGTACATGCGGGCTACTGTTTTGGGCCTTTCAGATTGTGCTCCAGGAGGCTACCCAGCTGCTTGGCCCAGCTATCGAAGGCATCCTCTACGGTGCCCCAGGTCGTGTAGCTGTGGGATGGATCGATGAGCGAACTGAACTTGCGATCAACGATAGCCGCCAGACGCCTTCCGGTCACCGAGTCACGCAGCTCACCCTCTATTGCCGCCTCACCGAAATCGACCGGCACGAAAAACAGGCCCCTGCTGATCACATTGGCTGCCACGTTCACAGGCTCAATATCGACGATGGCGGTACGTAACTGTATGACTCCTGCACCGGGTTTATTGGCGAAGGTAAGCTGGCTGCATGAGTGGTTTGCCAATGTACGCTGGAAATAGTCACGCATTTTCTGCATATCTTTTTCGTCGATTTGTTTCTCATCTGCGCCTGGTACAACGCGGATGACGACCTCGCTAAACATAATGCCGTGATAGCTGCTCCAGGGTGCTTCCTTGTCCTCAAAATATAATGTCTGCCTGGAGTCGTCGGTGGGTTTGAGATGACTATAATCCACCAGGTAGCCAGTGGGCCGAATGGGTTGAGTCTGCTGGCAGGCGCTTATAGCAACCGCCAAAAGCAGCATCAGGGTGATGGTTAAGCTGGTTCTTTTCATTTGTGCCTTAATTCAGTAATAACCCCTTATATAATAAGGATAGTTGATGGTGGCATTGACTGCTCATTATCTTGCTCTGGATAATGTCGCCATGAAATCGACCTACCACGAGTTTTACTTTGCTGATGCCGATGCGCTGAATGCGGTAATTATTTCTGCGTACCTCCACAAGCTGGAGGCTGGGGAAGTGCGGAAAACGCACCTGTTTGAGGGGCGCTACGAAAACATCTACATCGACCGCGAGGAAATACCCGGGCTGTCCGGACTGATTTCCTTCTGGATAGCGTCTGCCGCCGAGGTGCTGAACAAGCAGCAAGACGAGCTACGTTGCGGTTTCTGGTTTAATGACATGCGGCCAGGTGATGTCACCCTGCCGCATAGTCATGATGACTATGATGAATTGTTATCAGGTGTTTATTACCTCAAGGTACCGGAAAATTCCGGTGAGCTGGTATTGCACGAGGGGGATCAACAATTCACTGTGGCGCCTGAGGAGGGGAAACTGGTGCTGTTTTCGTCCAGTAATATGCACGAGGTGACAGAAAACCTTAGTCAGGAGGCGCGTCTTTCAATCGGTATTAATTTCGGGGACACAAACCCCGGGTAGTTCCGACCATATTACAGACCAAACTGGCCCCATTGTAGTGGTAGTTCTGTCATGGCAGCTGCCTGTTCACGTAATGCCAGTATATGTTCCTCCCAGTAACGTTGTTCGTTAAACCAGGGGAAGTTTTTAGGAAAGGCCGGGTCATGCCAGCGTCGCCCGAGCCAGGCGGTGTAGTGCATCAGGCGCAGGGTCCTCAGTGCCTCGATCAGGTTGAGCTCTGCGGCATTGAAGTCATGAAATTCCGTGTAGCCTTCGAGGTAGTCTTCAAGCTGGATGGTCATATCTTCACGCTCACCCGATAACAACATCCAGATGTCCTGTATGGCAGGCCCCATACGGCAATCATCCAGATCAACAAAATGTGGGCCATCGTTCGTCCATAGGATATTGCCGGCATGGCAGTCACCGTGCAGGCGAATGACAGATGTAGCTCCGGCACGTGCATAGCAGTCTTTGATTAGTGTCAGCAGGTCATCGGTGAGCGACTCATAGGCAGGTAGTAATTCGGTCGGGATAAATCCTTGTTCCAGCAACCAGTCGCGTGACTCATAGCCAAAGTTTTCTATGCTCAGGGTAGGGCGATGTGAAAAATCCCGGGTGGCCCCCACGGCATGGATACGTCCCATTAATCGCCCAAATTGCAGACGCTCATCCGGATGATTGAGTTCTGGCCAATGCCCACCCTGACGCGGGAACACCGCAAAGTAGAACCCCGCATGTTCGGCCAGGGTTTCGCCCGCCGTATTGGCGATCGGTGTGACTACCGGGATCTCGTGTTCCTTCAGGGCCAGGGAAAAATCATGTTCTTCCTGAATGGCCTCAACAGACCAACGCTCAGGCCGGTAAAACTTGGCAACTATAGGTTGGTCATCTTCAATGCCAACCTGATATACCCGGTTTTCATAACTGTTGAGGGCCAGAAAGCTGCCGTCACAAAACAGTCCCAGTGACTCCACGGCGTCAAGCATGACATCAGGGGTCAATGCATCATAGGGATGTTCGTGGCTAAGTGTCATTGTGGAAGAACGTTGACGAGATAATCACTGGATTGCGTCGGTATGGCAAGGTTCAATTGAATACGATGGTGCGATTGTGCTGCACGATTATGCGGTCTTCGAGGTGCCACTTCACGGCCCTGGCCAGCGCCTGCCGCTCGACATTCATGCCTTCCTCTTTCATCTCCTCGGCATCATAGCGGTGTGAAACCCGACGGACCTCCTGCTCAATAATCGGCCCTTCATCCAGGTCGGCAGTGACGTAATGCGCGGTAGCGCCGATCAACTTGACGCCGCGTTCACAGGCCTTGCGATAGGGATTGGCACCGGCAAAGGCGGGCAGGAAGGAGTGATGAATATTGATAATCCTGTTTGGATAATGCGACACGAAGTCATCACTCAAAATTTGCATATAGCGCGCCAGTACAATCAGGTCCGCCTGACCCTCCAGTATCGAAAGAATTTTCGCTTCAGCCTCTGCCTTGTTGTCCTTGCTGACCGGTACGTGATGGAAGGGGATATTAAAGTGGCTTACCTCGGCTTCCATATCCGGGTGATTGCTGATGACCATGGTGATTTCGGCGGGTAATTCACCACGTTGATTACGCCACAGAATTTCCTGCATGGCATGGTCGTGCCTGGATACCATGATGGCCATTTTCTTCAGGTCGCTGGCATAACTGATATCCCAGTCCATGTCGAATTTACTGGCGACTGCCGAATCGAATGCCTGTGTCAGTACATTACGATCCATATCCAGATGCGGGGTCTGGAATTCCAGGCGCATGAAGAATGTGCCGCCTTCCGGGTCGGTGGAATGCTGGTCCAGCATGGTGATGTTGGCGCCGTGGTGATAAAAGAAGGTGGTAACGGCGGATACAATGCCGGGCTGGTCCGGACAGGTGATGAGTAAACGGGCAAAAGTGCTACATTTCATGGGGTTGCTTGGAGTACGCCTGATCTGGATAAAGCTGGCATAATACGCGCCCCTCGCGGTAAATGGTATGGTAGTTAATTGACCGCAGGGTGACCAAAGGGGAGGGCAAGACTACTGCCGTTTGGAAGCCCCAACATACAAGGAATTCAGTACCTGATCATCCCGGGGTGGGGTGATTGAGTAGAGACAAGGTGTCAATCAGATGAGTGAAGATAAAGCACATATAGTCCCGGAAGATATCCAGCTGCATAGCAAGTCACGCCTGCTGGAAATAACCTTCTCCAATGGCGAGCGATTTGAATACCCCTG
>JAPHTU010000114.1 GCA_026196145.1 Gammaproteobacteria bacterium | reverse complement strand
AGGCCTGGGCACCCAGGCATTTTTCAGTGTATCGGCAGAGCAGGCTATCTCGTATGCAAGACGCCATGAGCAGGAACTGGTCATCGTGAGGATGGAGATTGATGGTTTTCGTGATCTGTTTATGAAAATCGGCAAGGACAAATCAAGTGCACTGATCAAGAAGGTCGGAGAAATCCTGTCCAAGCATACCCGCCAGGAGGACATGCTCTGCCGCATGGGACTGGACGGCTTCGCGGCCCTGCTGAGGACATCGGACATAGGTGGTTCAGTGAGAATGACCGAGCGCGCACGAGAGATGATTGAAAGCATCCAGCTGCAGCATGGTAATGGAAGTGAACATGCTACGGTCAGTGTTGGTGTGGCCAAACTGGCGATCGCCGAGAAAACATCGGTGAATGACCTGCTAGAGGCCGCCAATGGCTTTATGAAAAAGGCACAGCAGGCGGGCGGTAACCAGGTCTCTTATGACAAGTCCAGTGAAAAGGTGGACGCAGTCGTTGAATTGACGGTAGAGCAGGCCTTACATCTGATTTCTAACGGCGAAGCCGCCAAGGTGAAAGGCCAGGTAGACGGGCTGATCAAGCGGATCCTGCCCCTGCTAGGTCTGTATGCGAAGGTTAACGCAAAAGGTATGAAGCAATTGATCCAGAAAATGATGGAAAAAATCTAGCTTATATTTCCTTTGCCGCCAAGGTATTGACGGGCAGCAAAACGTTATTTAATCCGATTAAAACCATCCAGGGCAGCAATGCGGTAGGCCTCGGCCATGGTGGGGTAGTTGAAGGTTGTTTCGGCAAAGTAACGCAAGCTGTTGTGCGGTGCAGGCTGCGACATGATGGCCTGACCAATATGAACAATTTCAGAGGCCTGTTCTCCAAAGCAGTGGATGCCAAGAATTTCCAGGGTTTCACGATTGAACAGCAGCTTCAGTACACCGGTCGGGTGGCCCGTTATCTGGGCGCGGGCAATACTTTCAAAATGTGCGCGGCCCACTTCATAGGGGATTTTCTGTTCTGTTAATTGTTTTTCCGTGCGGCCAACACTGCTGACCTCAGGGGTTGTATAAATGCCCGTGGGGATGTCCTTGATAAGTTGCAGGCTCTCGCCGCCATCGGCAATGCAGGATGCTATAAAACGCCCCTGGTCAAAACTCGCGCTGGCCAGACCCGGCGCGCCAATGACATCACCGACGGCATATATATGTTTGACACTGGTCTGAAAGTTTTTATCGACTTCAATCTGTCCACGGTGGTTGATTGTGATGCCAATCTCTTCCAGTCCCATATCGTCGGTGTTGCCGGTGCGACCATTCGCCCAAAGCAGGACGTCGGCACGTGATATCTGACCGGATTCGCAGGTCATCGTGACCTTGTCGTCACCGACCTCAAGTTGTTGAAAGGTTTCATTATGCTTAATTTGGCAGCCACGTTTGCGTAGCGTATAGCTGAGTGCGTCGGCAATCTCGTCGTCAAGAAACCCCAGTAGCCGGTCGCGGGTATTGATGAGAGTGACGTCAACGCCCAGATTGGCAAAGATTGACGCATATTCGCAGCCGATGACTCCGGCACCATAAATAATAATCGAGTCGGGAGAGAAACCCATCTGCAGGACCTTGTCGCTATCGAGTATCCTGGGGTGGGTAAAATCGATTTCTTTTGGCTGGTAGGGCCTGGAGCCGGTGGCAACGATAAACTTTTCAGCTCTGCAAATCTCGACATGATCAGACTGAACCACCTCTATCTCGTGGGAACCGGTGAAGCGTGCACGCCCATGGATAACCTCGATATTCTTCTCTGCATAATCCTGATACTTTATCGTCACCTGCGCGGCAGCGACCTGTACCGCAGCAGCCAGCAGTGCGGGGTAATTGATTTTTAGCGAACGTGCAGACTTCTGAAAAAGCGGGTGGCGTCGATAGTCATACAGTAACTGGATTTCGTGGCGCAGGGTCTTGCTGGGAATGGTCCCCCAATGCAGACAGCCGCCCCCGACTTCCGGGTGTTCCTCAATAATGGCAACCGACAGACCTGCAGATGCCAGCTGCCCGGCAGCGCCCTCGCCACCGGGCCCACTGCCTATCACGATGATATCAAACTGTTTTGCTGTCATGCCGCGAAGGCTCGCTGTCGTTAGTAATAGTCATTGGGAAATACTAACACAGCAGGACGTCCGCTGCGGTTGTGCGCAAGCGTACTGTGGGTGATGCCGCAGTTTAATATGGTGGCCCATATCGCGGCATCACACCACAGATAATGCAGATTACTGACTGCTGCCGTCCTGTTTTGATTTTGAAATAAACATGCTGGCAAGGAAACCCATCATTACCAGCATGAAGAGCACGATTGCCAGGGTGAGTTGGCCGGTCAGGCTGCCAAATAGTAAGTTGGTTATCTGGTCCATGGGAACTCCTGAAAGTTATGAATCCGTAAATGATGCGATAAGAGCTGTTTTTGCGAATGACATTTATCAAATGCAGATTATATAACCCGGTCCATGATAAGATGCGGAGTCTGTAGAATGAATTTTTATCTTAAATTTCAAGGGATTAATATGCTTATTGGTAATGGCAGGGTCGCCATAATTGACTATACATTGAAGGACGACGATGGCGATGTTCTTGATGCATCGCAAAACGGGGAATTTATCTATCTTCACGGTGCACAGAATATAATTCCCGGCCTGGAAGTTGCCCTGGAGGGTAAGCAGGCGGGTGATAGTGTCAGTGTCAGTATTGAGCCAAAAGATGCCTACGGTGAACGTGACCCTGAACGTATTCAGGTGGTGCCACGTGACATGTTCGAGACGGATGATGAAATCGTGGCGGGAATGCAATTTCATGCCCAGTCACCTGAGGGCAACATGATGGTGATTACGGTAGCTGAAGTTGACGATGATGAAGTGACCATAGACGGTAATCACGCCATGGCGGGTATGAACCTGCATTTTAGCGTTGACGTGGTGGAGGTTCGTGAGGCAACGGCAGAGGAACTGGAGCATGGTCATGTGCATTCAGCAGATGGTTGTGGCCATGACCACTGAATAAACTATAGTAATACCATGAACGGGCATCTGCGGCCTGTGGTACGAGGATTTTATGGTGATTGTCCGGGGTTTGGTGGTTATGCGTATGCCTGATAGCATGGTAATGTGCATGCAAGGCGCTGCTGCTACAGATCAACGACCTGAATTGATGAGGAGAATGTAATGTCTGAATTGCGAGATATGTCTGAAATGACCCGAATCCGCGTGGCGCGAAGTGACCTGGTGCTGCCGACGGTGATATATGAGTCAGCGACACGGATTTTTTCCGCGTTATTGGCCTCCGGTAAGGTAACGGATGAAAATCAAAAGAGCGCCATGCAAAAGGCAATTGGCATGGCGGTCGAGCTGGCGATAGAGACGGATCGCATGGTGGACAAGGATTCAGGCGAGCGCGGTCATTTCGGACTGAGGTAGGAATAACTCCCCGTAAAATAAAAAAGGCCGGCT
>JAPHTU010000352.1 GCA_026196145.1 Gammaproteobacteria bacterium | reverse complement strand
GCGAACAGCTTATGGAAAGGCTCAATAACGCTGAACCCATGCTGCGTATGCTGGTTCGCGTCATTATCGCCCGCTACCGTACCGGCATCAGCCATACACGAAAGACCGGCATGACCTCTCAACTGAACGCGCCGCTACCCGATGACACCATGTCAGATGAGACCCAGACACTGGCGATTGGCAAATTCAGACAGGAGAATGAACTCCGGGATGCGCTGCAAAAAAACGAACTTATGGTTTATTACCAGCCCTTACTCAATATGCAAACCGGCGTATGGGCCGGTTTTGAGGCATTAACCCGCTGGAATCACCCGACCAGGGGCGCAATTTCACCGGCAGAATTTATCACGCTTGCCGAAGAGACCACACTAATCATTCCCATTGGCCTGTACGTGCTACGCCATGCCTGCGCGGATATGGTCAGATTGCAGGCCGAACGCAACAGGATATTACCTGATGCTGAGCCATTATTTGTCGGTGTTAACGTATCTTCCAAGCAGATAGCAGACAAGGATTTCATCGAGAATATAGCCGACATCGTTGCAGATACCGGGCTACCGCCGGCCAGCCTGAAACTGGAAATTACCGAAAGCATGACGGTTGATTATCAGCGCGTTGTAGAGTGGGTGCGACGTTGCAAGGCATTGGGCTTTACGATTGCGATCGATGATTTTGGTACCGGCTATTCCAGCATGGAACATCTGCTGGAGCTGGATGTTGATACGCTGAAGATTGACCAGGCGTTTGTTAAAAGGATGCATATAGAGGCAAAAGCCCGAAAGCTGGTCATCGGCATTATCCAGCTTTCCAAGGCACTGGGATTTTCTATTGTTGCGGAGGGGCTTGAAACCGAGGAAGACGTACGCACATTACGAGAGATGCTTGTTGAATACGGTCAGGGTTATCACATTGGTAAAGCACAATCGGCTGAGGAAATACTGCAGCAGATAAAAAATGGCGCCTGATTAGCTTCAGCCAGCGAGATAGGCTGGCTAAAACTGCTGTCTGAAGGCCAATCGCCTGCCTGCTGCCTGATTACAAATTTCATTCCCGTCCCACACGATTTGGCCATTCACAATCGTCGTGACAATCCGGCTTTTAAAACAATGACCTGTGAATGGTGACCAGCCACAGCGGTATAACAGGCTCTCCGGGGTAACATCGGTTGAGCCCTCCATATCGACCAGCACCAGATCACCCCAATAACCCTCACGTAAATACCCTCGTTCAGCGACAGCATAGCAATCCGCTACGGCATGGCTGGTCTTGCTGACCATCTGCGGCAATGTCAATTCCCCTGCATGTACCAGATCCAGCATCGATAACAGGGCATGTTGCACCAATGGTAGACCTGAGGGCGCCTTGAAATATGTCCCCTGTTTTTCTTCCCATGTATGCGGCGCATGATCGGTTGCGACCACATCTAATATGTCTTTCTGCAGCGCCTGACGTAATGCCATTTTGTCCGAGGCTTTTTTAATCGCCGGGTTACATTTAATCAACGCTCCCTTGTCCGCATAAGAACGCTCATCAAACCAAAGGTGGTGAACACAGACCTCTGCGGTAATCTGCTTACCCGCTACTGGCCCGGCACTAAACAGCGAGAGCTCCCGCTCCGTGGTCAGATGCAATACATGCAAGCGGGTACCATGCTTTTTCGCCAGCTCAACCGCCAGGGAGGACGACATGTAGCAGGCTTCTTCACTCCGGATATTGGGGTGTTCGGCAAATGGCACATTTTCACCATATTGCGCGCGATAGCGCTCCTCATTCTTGAGGATCGTGGGCGTATCTTCACAATGAGTGGCAACCAGAATGGGGGCTTCGTCGAAAACACGGCTCAACACCTCGGGGTCATCAACCAGCATATTACCGGTAGAGGCACCCATGAAAATCTTGATGCCACACGCATCATTGGGGCTTAGCTGGCGAATAGCATCGAGATTGTCATTGGACGTACCCATGTAAAAGGCAAAATTCGCATGCGCACGACCAGATGCCAGGTCATATTTATTGTTCAGCGCCTCAATGGACAGTGTTGGCGGGCTTGTGTTTGGCATTTCCATAAAGCTGGTGATTCCACCAGCCACCGCCGCCGCAGACTCACTGGCGATAGTCCCCTTTTTGCCATCCCCGGGCTCACGAAAATGCACCTGATCGTCGATCATTCCCGGCAACAGGTACTTTCCCTGAGCATCAAGCACCTGATCTGCATTCAGATGCGAAACATCACCTATTTGCTCAATACGCCCGTCATCCAGGTAGATGCCACCCTCTTTAATATCGCCTTCATTTACCAGCCTGGCGTTGGTAATCAGTAAACTGGACATTAGTAACCCGTATGTTCGTGTTGGTGATCAGCTTCGGAGGATTTTGGTACCGGGTCATAACCACCCGGATGCCATGGATGGCACCGTGTAATGCGGCGGATCGCCATCCAGCTGCCCTTGAATATGCCATAAGATTCAACAGCTTCGATCGCGTAACTGGAGCAGGTCGGCTGGAATCGACAGTGCGGCCCCAGAACCGGGCTGATAAACAGACGATAAAAACGCACAGGCAGGAGATATATTTGCCGAAGTATTGTCATATCACAGGAAACAGGATAGGTAAGTGAGTCCAGTATACGCAGTGCCTGACACGGATTCCAGAATACCTCGGTTCAAAATGCTACGAAACCAACACGACAGGTTTGTGATGAACTTCACATCATGTGATAGCTGTAGTTGGGAGAAAAAGCTACAATTTTGCCTAAGAGTGTGGAATCATTGAGAAATATGCATAGGTTTGCACCTTTTAACTAAAGTTGATGCAGACGAACAAGTGCTAACAAGGCCAAACATAAATGCTGGATGTAACAAAAACATTAATATCAGAATTCCAGAAAACAGTGACCGGTGCCTACCGGTCACTGTTTGATGATCAGGATCCTGAGTATCTTGCGCTTGTCGAACAAGCTGCGGAAACAGCATTATCCAATATAGCGACAAGTAATGCCTCCTATCATAACGTCGAGCATACAATCTATGTGACCGCCACCGGAATTTCTATTCTGGAAGGCAAGCACATGGAGACCCCCCTGAGTAGCAAACGGTGGACTGAAACTGTTTTATCGTTGTTGTTCCACGATATTGGTTTCGTCCGGGGACTATGTAACAAGGATATCCATGGGTATCACTATACCGGTATTGGTGAAGAAACCCTTGAGATACAAAGGGGCAAAACCGATGCCAGCATGATGCCTTTCCATGTTGACCGCGGGCAATGCTTTGTAATTGAAAACTATGCGGGGTATGACAACCTGGACATTGAATTTATACAACAGTGTATAGAACGCACCCGCTTCCCGATTCCTGACGCCCCTGAATATCAGTCCATTGACGATATGCCCGGTCTGGTTCGGGCAGCCGATCTGATTGGCCAGTTCAGCGATCCAAGATATATCAACAAGCTGAATGCGCTTTTCCAGGAATTTGACGAACAGGGCATCAATGCAAGAATTGGATACGAAAACCTGCAGGATATGCGTGAAGGATACCCGGCATTTTTTGAAACACAGGTCCAGCCATTTATTAAGGAAGGGGTACGGCTGCTGGAGTTAACAGACGTCGGCAAGGAAATTATTGCCAGTATGCAGAACAATCTCGAAGTTGCTCGCCGTCGCTTTCCAGCCGCCTGAGTCTTCGCTGTACCCACCTGATTTACCCACCCCACACCTTTCAGCTGCATGTCTGATCTTGAAACCATCGTCGAGACCTTTGATTTTCTCTCAGAGTGGGATGATCGCTACCACTTTCTGGAAGAACTTGGCGGCGAACTGAGCTATTTATCGCCAGAATTGAAAAATGATGACAATATCGTGCATGGCTGTGCCAGCAATGTCTGGGTGATCGGGTACCCCGGCGAAGCCGACGAGAGTCCGTTTATATTTGAGGCTGAAGCCGAACAACCCATTATTCGCGGCCTGGTGTACCTCATGCTGCAGATTTTTGCCGGCAAGACGCCTGACGAGGTGCTTCAAACCGATACCGATGAAACCCTGAAGCGCCTGGGCCTGGACGAGCATCTGAGTACCCAGCGACATATCGGTATGTACGCCCTGGTACAGAAAATGAAGGCCATCGCCCTGCCCTACGCGAGCAGCGACAGCTTTGAAACCTGAAATCAATAGTGGCTGGCAGGTAAGCATCTCGCATAAATAACTTTCAGGGGGTCATAAGTCCCCCGACAGTTCAAAAAACCACCATTTCCCCGTATGATGCCGTCCCCCAGATATGGCCTTATCCGGATAAATGACGGACATTAAACAAACTGACGATTTACGCATTGTCGACATCAAGGAAGTCATTCCACCTGTGTCTGTGCATGCGGACTTCCCGATCTCTGCCGAAGCAGCGGAGCTGATCGCGTCTACCCGCTCGTCTATTCACCGGATTCTGCATGGCGAGGATGACCGCTGCCTGGTCATCATAGGCCCCTGTTCCATCCATGATCCGGATGCTGCACTCGAATATGCCAGAGGCCTGTTAAAGGTACGCGAGGAGCTGTCTGACGAACTCGAAATCGTCATGCGCGTGTATTTTGAGAAACCGCGTACCACCGTTGGCTGGAAGGGTCTGATCAATGACCCGGACCTCGACGGCAGCTTCCATATCAACAAGGGGCTGCGCAAGGCCAGGTCACTGCTGCTGGAACTCAACAACATGGGTATGCCGGCGGCAACCGAATTTCTGGATTTGATTACCCCGCAGTATTTTGCAGACCTGATCAGCTGGGGGGCAATAGGTGCCCGTACAACCGAGAGCCAGGCACACCGGGAACTGGCCTCCGGCCTTTCCTGCCCGGTCGGTTTCAAGAACGGTACCGACGGCACACTGAAGATTGCCGTCGATGCGATTGGTGCTGCCAGCACGCCGCACCACTTTTTATCACTGACCAAAGCCGGCCATTCGGCGATCTTTTCCACCAGGGGCAATGAAGACTGCCACATCATCCTGCGTGGTGGTAAAAAGGCCAATTACGATGCCGAAAGTGTTGCCCAGGCCGAGGCTGATCTGAAAAACGCCGGCATCAACACCACACTGATGATTGACTGCAGCCATGCCAACAGCGAGAAAAAGCACGAAAGACAAGTTGATGTAGCGCATAACATTTCGCAACAAATCAGCGCTGGCAACAAAAATATTGTTGGTGTCATGGTGGAAAGCCATCTCGTCGCAGGACGCCAGGACATCCTTCCCGGGGTACCGCTTACCTACGGTCAGAGTATTACGGATGCCTGTATCAGCTGGGACGACAGCATACCGGTACTCAGGGAACTGGCATCCGCCGTCAAGACAAGACGCAATACCTACACGATTACTTAAACAGGAGATAAGTATGATCAAGCCACATGGATCGGACGAACTGAACCCGCTGTTCGTTTATGATGCACAAAAACATCATGAACTAAGCCACGAGGCAGAAAG
>JAPHTU010000236.1 GCA_026196145.1 Gammaproteobacteria bacterium | reverse complement strand
ATACCTGCTGTTCTGTCGTGAGAGGGACCCGGAAAAGGAAACCTGGAACGGCCGCCGTGCCGGTCAGGAAGGTGCACAGAATATTTATCACGCCGAAGATTCCTTCCCGATGTCTGATATCGATGACATCCTGCCGGGCCTGCTGGAAAAATGTGAAAAGGTCTACTACACCATGGGTTGTGACCCGGGTTTTGATAACCGGCTGCTGGGTTGGTTAAAGATTATTCGGCAGCATTCCCGTTCAGGGGCAAGGACGCCGGATGAGTTTGTTTCGCTGGAACACCTGCTGCATGACATGCGGCTGTTCAAGAGCAAGCATGAAGTCAAGCAGATGCAAAAAGCCATGGATATTTCTATCAAGGCGCACAAGCGTGTCATGCGCATGTGCAAGCCGGGCATGATGGAATACGAGATTGAGGCGGAACTGTTGTACGTGTTTAACAAGGCAGGCTGTGATTTTGCCTATCCGTCTATTGTCGGCGGCGGTGAGAACGGTTGTATCCTGCATTACACCGATAACGCCGATGAATTAAGGGATGGTGATCTGTTGTTGATCGATGCGGGAGCGGAGCATAATTGCTATGCAGCCGACATCACGCGGACGTTCCCGGTGAACGGTAAATATTCCGGAGAACAGAAGGCCGTGTATGAAGTGGTGCTGGAGGCGCAACTGGCGGCGATCGCGGCGGTCAAGCCCGGCAACCAGTGGCAGGACCCGCATCACGCCGCCGTCAGGGTGCTGGCAGAGGGAATGTCACAGCTGAAAATTTTCAAGGGTTCGGCCGACTACCTGATAGAAACCGAGAAATACAAGCAATTGTACATGCATCGTACCGGGCACTGGCTGGGCATGGATGTACACGATGTCGGCGATTACAAGGTGGGTGACGAGTGGCGCGAGCTGGAGGCTGGCATGAGCCTGACGGTAGAGCCTGGCATGTATATCACCGAGGGCAGTCCGGATGTGGATGAGCGTTGGTGGAATATTGGTATCCGAATTGAGGATGATGTGCTGGTGACAGAAAAGGGTTGCAAGGTGCTGACACATGCCATGCCAAAAACGATCAAGGACATCGAGTCATTGATGCGGGAATAAGTTGGACACTGCTATAGAACAATACGATATTGCCATTGTTGGTGCGGGTGCCGTAGGCGGTACCTTGGCCTGTGCATTGGCGCAGGCGGGCTTTTCGGTTGCCCTTATTGAAAAGACCGCAGTGAGTGCGGAGCAGCAACCGGCCTTTGATGAACGTCATCTGGGTTTTTCTCGCAGCACCAAGGTCGCGCTGGATGGCCTGGGTTTGTGGCAGGCGATGTCGTCACAGGCGGTAGCGGTATCCCGCATACACGTGTCTTCAAAAGGTCGCTTTGGTTCGGTCATGATGAATGCCGAAGATGAGGGACTGGAATCACTGGGTTATGTCCTGCCCGCCCGCGAGATAGGTCGCGTGTTGCACGAGACAATCGCGCAACAGGGCAATATCCAGGTGATTGCCCCTGCTCGATTGTTATCCGCAGTAACTACCCGGAAAACCGCCATTATTGAGCTGGAGCATCAGGGTGAGCAGATGGAGATTCATGCAGGACTGTTGGTTGGTGCAGATGGAGCGGAGTCGCAGGTGCGTGAACTCTTTCATATCGGTACCTCACGTTGGGAATACGATCAGAGCGCAGTGATTGCCAATCTTGATACCGATAGTGTTGAGTCAGGCCTTGCCTATGAGCGATTTATTGATGATGGTGCGATCGCACTACTACCCAGGAGTGAAGCAGGTTATGCCGCTGTCTGTTCTGTCGCAAATGATGTGGCGGACCGACTCATGGAAATGGATGACAGGTCCTTTGCCGCCTATATGCGGGAAAATCTGGGTAGTCGTCTGGCAGCTATTGCCGAGGTAGGCAAACGCTTTCGTTTTCCACTGGCACTGGTGCGCTCCACAGAGGTAGTACGCGAGCATCTGGTACTGGTCGGAAACGCTGCACATTACATCCACCCGGTTGCGGCACAGGGTTTTAATCTGAGCATGCGAGATGTTACGGCACTTGCCGAAGTATTAATAAAGGCCCGCGCCCGGGGGCATCTACCCGGTGAATTGTCGGTATTGCAGGAATATAACAACTGGCGTAAACAGGACGAACGTATCATGGTGGTCTTTACTGATGGCCTGATTCGCCTGTTCGATAATCCATTGCTACCCGTCGTGTTTCTGCGTCAGAAAGGCCTGATGGCATTGCGTCACTTTCCCCGGGTGCGGAACCTGTTTACTCGTGCAGTTACCGGCCGTTTGGGGAAACAGGCTGCATTGATGCGTGGCGTGCAGCTGTCAAGCAACAGGCAGTCATGAATCGTCGCTACGACATTGTCGTCCATGGTGCGGGCATTCCGGGATTGGCGCTGGCTTTATTGATGGTGCGTCAGTCCCCTCTTGCTAAAAAACCTTCCATCCTGCTGCTGGACAGGCATGTCTTGCAGGTAGATCCCGCTGTGCATGAAAAGCCGGAATCAGTCTCGGATTTTGACAGTCGGGTGTTTGCGTTGACCTATGCCAGTAAACGTCTGTTCGAAGAGGCCGGGGTATGGCCGGGTGATCATGATAGCCGTGTTTATCCCTATGAACATATGCATGTCTGGGATGCTGGTGGTGAAGGCCAGATCCATTTCGATGCCGCCGAGATAGGTACGCCCTCATTGGGTTACATCATCGAAGGGCGTGTCATGCAGGATTGGTTAATTGCTGCAGTTTTAAAAGAGCCGGCGATTGAGGTGCTGAGTGGCGACCAGCTGATAGCCGTGGCTGAGTCGGACGATGTACTGGAGATACAACTGGCTTCGGGACAGACACTTCATACGCCGCTGTTGGTAGGCGCCGATGGTGCACAGTCTCACGTACGCCATTTAGCGGGTATCGAGATAGGGGGCTGGTCTTATCAACAACAGGCGGTGGTGGCGACGGTAGAAACCGAATTAGATCATGGCGGCACGGCCTGGCAACTTTTTTTACCCGGGGGGCCGCTGGCATTTCTGCCGATGCAACGGCCATGGTGCTCCATAGTCTGGTCGGTCTCTGAGCAACGTGCCGAGGATTTGTGTGAGATGCCGGATGAGGCATTTTTGCAGGGCCTGACGGCTGATTTTCAGCAGCGGCTGGGGCAGGTAAAGGCGGTCGGCCCAAGGGCGAGATTCCCGTTAAGACTCAGGCATGCGAATACCTATATAGCACCAAGGATTGCGCTGGTTGCCGATGCTGCGCATACCGTGCACCCGCTTGCGGGACAGGGCCTGAACCTGGGTTTACAGGACGTTTCTGCACTGGCTACACAACTACAGCAGGCGTGGTCCGGGCGGCAGGATATTGGCAGCCGGCGGGTATTGCGTGCCTATGAGCGTTCCCGCAAGGCGGATAACTGGTTGATGCAAGGTTCATTTGATGGCCTGAAAAGGCTATTCAGTAATGAACAGGCCCTCCTGACACAGCTACGTAATACCGGTTTGAATGTCATTGACCAGGTGCCCCTGGTGAAAAATGCTTTTGTCCGCAAGGCCATGGGGATCTAAGAGCACCTCTATTAATTGTCTTTTTACGCGATTGCTGTGTCAGCTCCGTGCTCGAATCCTCATGTATTCACTCATACATTGCGGTTCTCGGCTTTGGCTTCCTGCGTCGCTCTACCTCCTGCATCCATGCAGTCGTGCGCGCGGTGGTTACTCGAGCTTTGCTCTCGCCCTGCGGGCCAGCCTTCGGCTGTTGTCTCCGCTTCGCTCCGGCTTCTTGCACTCACGAAAAAATCCTAACTAATAAAGGTACTCTTACGGCGATAAAGCTGACCAAAGCTGCAGGCCGAGATAGACGAAGTTTATAGCCAGCAGCGTGCAGCCAGTAGAAATCGCGGCCAGTGCACGGTTGCCTGCCTGCTTCCGAAGCTGGTTAAAACCCATGATACCGCCAACCAGTGTCACGATAAATCCAAATTCACAGGCCAGTAACAGCATTAGCACTGGCAGTCGGGTATTACCGTTTTCCATTGGAGTGCTGCCGAACAGCGTCAGCATGGACAATACGATACCCAGGGTGAGGGCAATACCAGGAAACGGGTTTTTCTTCATAATCGGCAGTGTGTTATCAGGTGAATTTTTAGCAGTTTATCCCGATTAACACTTAACCGCCTGATTTATTGAAAGAAGTATTGCAGGTAAAGGAAAACTCAAAAAAGATGTGTACAGGAGCTTGGTTTCGTTACCTAACATCGCTATAGTCCGCCATCCAAACAGATAATTGCTGCGGGAGAGTGCCGATTTATAACAATCGGCCACCGAAGGCGCAACCCGTCCGGAAACGCTCAGGTACACGGACCGCAGACAATGTTTGGCTCTGGAGAGAAACGGGTAGCCGTTCACCGAAGGGGACAGGGAACCACAGGGTTCTCAATCTCTCAGGTAGCAGGACAGAGGGGCGACGATTGCTGGTAACTGTCGGCGGCAATCGCCGTCCCTTTTTTTGTGCTTGGATATTAAAAAAATGACAAAACTAACTGTATTAAATCAGGCGCACCGTGACGCTGGCGGCAAGATGGTCGACTTTGCCGGCTGGGATATGCCACTGCATTATGGTTCACAAAAGGATGAACATCATATTGTGCGTCAGGATGCAGGTATGTTTGATGTATCGCATATGACAGTCATCGATTTCCGGGGCGAGGCCGTGCAGCCTTTTCTGCGCCGCCTGCTGGCCAATGATATTGCCAAGCTGAAAACTACCGGTAAGGCCCTGTACAGTTGCATGCTGCAGGAAGATGGCGGCGTAATTGATGATTTAATCATCTACTATATTGATGAGCAGCATTACCGCATGGTGGTGAATGCCGGTACCACGGAAAAGGATGTGGCATGGATCGAGTCTCAACTTGATGATGGCGTCGAGATCGCTGTTCGCAAGGATCTGGCGATGGTCGCTATACAGGGACCAAATGCCCGTGACAAGGCCATGCAGGCCATGCCAGAACAGGCCCGTACGATTGCCAGTGAATTAAAGATATTTGTCGGTGCCTTTTATGGTGAATGGTTTATAGCCCGTACCGGTTATACGGGTGAAGATGGATTTGAAATTATGGTGCCAGAGGGTGAAGCGGCTGCTTTCTGGGATGCCCTGCTTGAGGCGGGTGTCAAACCCTGTGGTCTGGGGGCGAGAGATACCCTGCGGCTGGAAGCCGGTATGAACCTGTATGGTCTGGATATGGATGAGACTACCAGCCCGTTGGAGTCCGGTCTGGGCTGGACCATCGCCTGGGAGCCCGCGGAGCGGAACTTTATCGGTCGTGATGCACTGGAAAGGCAAAAGGCCGATGGGGTAAAAATGCGCTTTACCGGTGTCCTGCTGGAAGATCGGGGTGTGATGCGCTGTCACCAGAAGGTCATCACGGCAGAGGGTGAAGGGGAATTGACCAGCGGTGGTTTTTCCCCGACACTGAACCGCTCTATAGGCTTTGCGCGAATACCCAAAGGTGATTCGAAGACCTGTGAAATTGAAATCAGGAACAAGCGCCTGCAGGCTTTAATTGTTAAACCCCCATTCGCAAGAAATGGGCAGTCCTGTATAGATATTTAAAATAGAATAACCCTCGGAGAAAAATCATGAGTGAAATCCCCGGCGATTTAAAATATACAAAAAGTCATGAATGGGTGCGTATTGAAGACGATCACCTGGTGACAGTGGGTATTACCGACCACGCACAGGCCGCACTGGGCGATATGGTTTTTATCGAAACCCCTGAAATCGGCGCCGAGGTAGAGGCCGAAGAGGCCTGTGCAGTAGTGGAATCGGTCAAGGCAGCCTCGGATATCTATAGCCCGGTAGGGGGTGAGATTGTTGAGGCAAATGCAAATCTGGCCGATAGTCCCGAGTCTGTGAATGAACAACCCTATGGCGACGGATGGATATTCCAGATACGAGTAGGTGATACTGACGAGTTGGAAGGCCTGATGGATGCAGAAGGTTATGAGGCCTTCTGTGCCGAAGAGGAATAAGCTTAAACCTGCCTGGAATGGTCTTATGAATTGTGATTACTCTATGAGGCAACTGAAGTAGCTATGCCCTTTATTCCACATACTGAAGAAGATGTCCGTCAAATGCTGGCGGCCATAGGCGTTGACGATATCGAGACGCTGTTTGACGAGATACCGGATGACCTGAAGATTCACGAGTTGAACGAGGTTCCTGAAGGCGTTAGTGAGATGGAGATTTCGCGCATCATGCATGAGCGTGCGAACCAGGACGGTCAGCCGCTGAATTTTATTGGTGCGGGGGCCTACGAACACCACATCCCGGCAGCCGTATGGGAAATCACCACGCGGGGTGAATTTTATAGCGCCTATACGCCTTACCAGGCAGAGGCGAGTCAGGGCACTTTGCAGTTGCTGTACGAATACCAGACCATGATGGCCTCGTTGATGGCCATGGATGTGTCCAATGCCTCCCTGTATGACGGGGCATCCGGCCTGGCCGAAGCAATTTTGATGGCGGTACGCGCCAATCGGAAGTCAAAATCCAGAAAGATACTGGTCGCAGGATCGTTGAACCCGGTCTATCGAAAGGTTGCCCGTACACTGACCCACCAGCAGGCTATCGAACTGATAGAAATACCCTTTGACCCGGAAACCGGCCTTACCGATCAGTCATCGTTATCGGCCTATGAAGATCAGGACATTACCGCGATCGTCATCAATCAGCCCAATTTCTTCGGCCAACTGGAGGCGTGTGACGGACTGACCGACTGGGCGCATGCCCGTGATGCACTGGTAATAGCGGTCGTCAATCCACTGGCAATGTCATTAATCAAGCCACCGGGACAATGGGGAGAGCAGGGCGCCGATATCGCCTGTGGCGATGGCCAGCCGCTGGGGGCACCGTTATCTTCGGGTGGTCCATATTATGGTTTTATGACCTGTCGCCAGTCGATCGTTAGACAGATGCCAGGTCGTATTATCGGCAGGACAGTCGACGTCGATGGCCAGCCGGGTTATACCCTGACTTTGCAGGCACGAGAGCAACACATACGCCGTTCCAAGGCGACCTCCAATATCTGTACCAACCAGGGCCTGGTCGTCACCGCATCCACTATCTATATGTCGATATTGGGGGCGAAGGGGTTGCGTCAGGTTGCAGTAAAATCGCATGAAAACACCAATCAACTGGTCACCGCGGTGGAAAATATTCCCGGTGTTCGTGTGTTGTTTGGTGGACCGCGGTTCCATGAGGTCGTGTTGCAGCTGGATTGCGAGGTTAGCGGGTTATTGCGTACCATGTCGGCGCATGGCATTCAGGCTGGTTATGATCTATCAACTGACTATCCAGAATTAGCAAATTGTCTGTTAGTCTGTGCCACGGAGACTAGGACGGATGCCGATATACAGCGTTATGCTGAATTGCTGGAGCGAGTTGTGGGTTTGCAATCCAAGGCCCCCTGTCCGGTAAAGCCCAAATTTGCCTAAACTGAGCTACGCTTTTGGGTAGCTTTACATACCAATAAAAGGAGACACATTATGGCGACAGTAACCTTGCAGGGTAATGAAATACATACCAATGGTGATTTGCCCACAGTGGGTGAGCAGGCGCCGGATTTCGTGCTGGTCAACGGAGAACTGGCAGATAAACGCCTGTCTGATTTTCAGGACAGGAAGATTATCATGAACATCGTACCAAGCCTGGATACTCCAACCTGTGCAACTTCGACGAAAAAATTCAATGAATTTGCAACCCAGCACAAGGACGCGGTCATCCTGATTATTTCTGCTGATCTGCCATTTGCCCAGGGACGTTTTTGTAGTGCGGAAGGCCTGGAAAACGTAGTGCCGCTGTCCATGATGCGCTCACGTAACTTTGCCAAGGACTATGGCGTGCTGATTGATGATGGACCGCTGGCCGGTATCACTGCGCGTGCGATAGTTGTTGCCGATTGCGCAGGCAAGGTCGTGTATACGGAACTGGTGAACGAGATCGCCGATGAGCCTGATTACGAGGCAGCACTGGCAGCGCTGGAGTTAGCGGAAGAAGGGGCCTGTTCGGGTTCGGAAGAATAAAACGATGCTGATTTTTGAAAAGTCTTCACCAGGCCGCCAGGCCGGCGGGCAATCACCGGATATCGATACCCGCATAGATAGTATTCCGGAATCATTGCTGCGCACGGACTCACCGACCATGCCCGAAGTTTCCGAGCTACAGGTGGTACGTCACTATACACAGCTGTCACAGAAGAACTTTTCAATTGACACCCAGTTCTACCCACTGGGCTCCTGCACCATGAAATACAATCCGCGTGCCTGTAATTCACTGGCCATGTTACCGGGTCTGGTGTCACGCCACCCCCTGAGCCATAACAATGTTTCGCAGGGTTATCTGAGCTGTATTTATGAATTGCAGGAAATACTCAAGGATGTGACCGGCATGAAGGGCATGTCCCTGGCTGGTATGGCGGGTGCGCAGGGTGAGTTTGCCGGTATGGCGATGATTCGGGCCTACCATCAGTCTCGAAATGACGATGATCGGCTTGAGGTGCTGGTGCCTGATGCAGCGCATGGTACCAATCCTGCTACTGCGGTGATGTGCGGTATGAAGGTCAGGGAAATTCCGACCAACCGGGAAGGTGATGTTGATATCAAGGCGTTAAAGGCGGCGGTTGGACCGCAGACGGCGGGCTTGATGTTAACCAATCCTTCGACACTGGGCGTGTTTGAGCGTCAGATCAAGGAAATCGCCCGTATCGTGCATGAAGCCGGTGGCCTGCTGTACTACGATGGCGCCAACCTGAACGCCATTCTGGGCAAGGTGCGACCGGGTGACATGGGCTTTGATGTCATTCATCTCAATTTACACAAGACCTTTTCCACGCCGCATGGTGGTGGTGGGCCGGGCGCGGCGGCTGTTGGCGTTGGTGAGCGCCTGCTACCCTTTATTCCCGTGCCGTTGGTCATCAGGCAGGATGAACAGTATCGCTGGGCTGAGGAAGCGGATATTCCACAGACCATCGGGCGCCTGTCAGCCTTTGCGGGTAATGCCGGCGTACTATTACGTGCCTACATCTATGCACGTCTGCTGGGCAAAGACGGTATGCGCCGGGTGGCGGACTATGCCACCCTGAATGCCAACTACCTGATGGCCAGGCTCAAGGCAGCCGGGTTTGATCTGGCCTTCGACGGACGACGGGCAACCCATGAATTTATCGTGACCCTGAAACGTCAGGCAAAGGAACTCAATGCCACGGCCATGGATTATGCCAAGCGATTGCTCGATTATGGACACCACGCACCAACAACCTACTTTCCACTGCTGGTGCCGGAATGCCTGCTAATCGAGCCGACGGAAACAGAAGACAAGGCAACACTGGACAACTTCATCGAGGCCATGAGCAGAATTGATGAAGAGGCCAGAACCGATGTTGAGATACTCAAATCAGCGCCAGTCAGCCTGCCGGTCAAACGCCTGGATGATGTAAAGGCGGCGCGAGAACTGGATCTTACCTGGAAGGCTGCATCTGAATAATGGCCGATCAGGGCCCTCAGGGTATTGAACGGATCATCAAGGCCTTCGGTTATTCACTGAAGGGCTTTAAGGCCGCCTACCGGTATGAGGCCGCGTTTCGCCAGGAACTCGCATTATCCATAATCATGGTGCCACTGGGTTTCTGGCTGGGGCAGACACCGATTGAGCAGGTACTGCTGGTTGGTGTCGTGTTGATGGTGCTCGTGGTTGAGCTGTTAAATACGGCGGTTGAGGCCGTGGTTGATCGTATCGGGTCGGAACATCATGAACTGGCAGGCCGGGCCAAGGATATTGGTTCTGCCGCCGTATTTCTCTCATTAACAACCGTAGTTATTGTCTGGGGCGTTATACTGCAGCCCTATTTTTTACCACTGGATTAAGGAAGATCAATGTCGGCACTCATTTGTGGCTCGTTCGCCTACGACACCATTATGGTGTTCCACGATAAATTCAAAAATCACATCCTGCCGGACAAGGTGCACATGTTGAATGTGTCATTCCTGGTACCGGGTATGCGTCGTGAATTTGGTGGTTGTGCAGGCAACATTGCCTATAACCTGAACCTGCTTTGTGATGACGCATGTCCAATGGGTACGGTTGGTAGTGATTTTCAGCCCTATGCCAACTGGATGGAGCAGTGTGGTATTAGTCAGGAATACCTCACGGTCCTGGAGGACAACTATACCGGCCAGGCATTTATTACCACCGATGAAGATGACAACCAGATTACCGCCTTTCATCCCGGTGCCATGGGTGAGTCACACATGAATACCGTACCCGCCGATGCCGGTATCAGGATTGGTATCGTATCCCCGGATGGACGCCAGGGCATGATTGAACATGCCGAGCAGTTTGTTAAAGCAGGGATTCCGTTTATATTCGATCCGGGTCAGGGCCTGCCGATGTTTGACGGTGAAGATCTGCAACGCTTTATTGAGCAGGCGACCTGGGTAACGGTCAATGATTATGAATCGCAGTTGGTACAGGAACGGACTGGACTGAGTGAAGCCGAGATTGCCGCGCAGGTAGATGCATTTATTGTCACCAAGGGTGGCGAAGGATCGGTAATTTATACGGGAGGCGAGAAAATTACTATTCCCAATATTGAAGTTGGCGCCATTAAAGATCCAACAGGCTGCGGAGATGCCT
>JAPHTU010000276.1 GCA_026196145.1 Gammaproteobacteria bacterium | reverse complement strand
TCGCCCTGTTATTCTTCGCTCCGCATATCGTGCTATTTAATGACGCCTTCGGCATTTCATGGCCCGCCCTGTCTACACACGTAGTGGAAGTTTCTGCCGCACTGGCCATAGTCGCGCTCATCGCATTACTCATCTCACGCCTGCTTGACCCGGTAAGAAGAATGCTCGCCACCTTTTCTGATTACCTTGTCATGATCCTGAGCCTGTTGCCGCTGGTTACCGGCATTATGGCAACATACAAGATGGGTGGCGATTACAATACCTTGCTGGCAATACATATCCTGTCGGTTGAGGCACTAATGGTCGCATTTCCCTTTACCAAGCTGATGCATGCATTCACTTTTGCCATTTCCCGCTACTACAACGGGGCCATTCAGGGCTATAAAGGAGCGCAATCATGAAAGCTACTTTTGAGCGCGGACTCAATGCGCTGCGTGAACAGATTGATGCCCCGGTAGCCAGTTTTTTTAACAGTTGTGTACACTGCGGCATATGTGCAGATGCCTGCCTTTTCTACCAGGAAACCGGCGACCCACAATACACACCCATCCATAAACTGGAACTGATGCGCCGCCTGTGGTCACAGGAATTCACACTGTTTGGCAAACTGGGTGGCATGCTGGGTTTGAACAAGCCCCTCACCGACGACGACTTCACCAAGTGGGAAACGCTGGTCTATGACAGCTGCACCATGTGTGGACGTTGCACACTTTCCTGCCCGGTTGGTAACGACATTACCAGCATGATTCGCAAGATGCGTGAAGGCATGAGCGCCTCGGGCCACGCGCCGAAAGAACTGATCGGTGCAGCCAAGCGCCATTGTGAACTGGGCAGCCCGATGGGTAATATGCTACCTGCCCTGCAAGCGCAGGTAAGACATTCAGTCGAACAGACTGGTATCGAATGTCATTGTGATAAAGAAGACGCGGAGTATCTGGTCATTCTCTCCGCCCAGGAAGTCGCCGAGTTCCCGGACATCCTGGTCGCCTATGCCAAGATCTTCAAACAGGCCGGTATAGACTGGACCATCTCCTCCGAGGCATTCGAGGCAACCAATGTTGGCCTGCAAATGGGTAACAGCGATGTCGCCCGGGAATGTGTGCTGACAATTGCCAATGTTGCCGAAAAAATTGGCGTGAAATATGTCATCAGCCCGGAGTGTGGCCATGCCTACCAGGCCCTGCGCTGGGAAGGACCCAACCTGATTGGCCGGCCCTACAAGTTTGAGGTCATACACATAATGGAGTTGCTGGACAAGTTGCGTGCCGAGGGGCGCCTCAAGACCAAGGGAACCAACAGTGAAAAGATCACATTCCATGATCCCTGCCAGTTGAACCGGCGCGGTGGTATTCATAACGAGCCACGCAACCTGTTGAACATGTTTGCAGACAATTTTATCGAAACCGACAACGCGGGCGCCTATAACTGGTGCTGCGGTGGCGGCGGTGGTGTTGGCGCCAACGAGCGCGCCGAAGAACTGCGTGGCAAGGCATTTGGCCGCAAGAAGGCGCAGCTCGAGAAGGTGCAGCCGGAAAAAGTAACCACTATGTGTGCCTATTGCCACCATATAATGGAAGACGAACTTGATAAAAACGAGATGTACGACATTGAGGTCCAGAGCATAACTGAACTGGTTGCAGAGTATCTGGATGAATCCTGAGTTGAATAAATAACTTACCTGAACTGGAAGACTATTATGAGTGAACGTATTGTTGTCGACCCCATTACCCGTATCGAAGGCCACCTGCGCATTGAGGCACAGATGGATGGTGATTCCATTGGTCAGGCGTACTCTGCCGGTACCATGGTTCGCGGGATTGAGCTAATCCTCAAAGGCCGTGACCCACGCGATGCCTGGGCCTATGCACAGCGTATCTGCGGTGTGTGTACGCTGGTACATGGTATTGCTTCCATCCGTGCAGTTGAGAATGCACTGGATTACAAGATACCACCCAATGCACAGATTATTCGTAACCTGATGATTGCGGCGCAATACGTACATGATCATGTCATGCACTTCTATCATTTACATGCACTGGACTGGGTTGACGTGGTTTCCGCACTGAGTGCCGATCCCAAGGCAACCTCCGAACTGGCACAGACCGTATCCCCCAGCTGGCCCAAGTCTTCCCCCGGCTATTTTGCGGATACCAAGAAGAAGCTGAAGAAGTTTGTCGATGCGGGCCAACTCGGTATCTTTGCCAAGGCCTACTGGGGCCACCCTGCCTATAAGTTACCACCGGAAGCCAATCTGATGGCGGTATCGCATTATCTGGAGGCGCTGGAGTGGCAACGTAACGTGGTACAGCTGCATACCATCTTCGGTGGCAAGAACCCCCACCCCATGTTCCTGGTCGGTGGTACACCCACCCCGATTGATCTGAACTCGGACTCCGCCATTAATTCCAAGAAGCTGTCCCAGATACAGGACATTATCAATCGTATGCGTGCCTTTGTTGATCAGGTATACGTACCTGACACCATCGCTATCGCCGGCTTCTATAAAGACTGGTTCGGTCGCGGTGAAGGCCTGGGTAACTTCCTGACTTATGGTGACTTCCCTGAAAAAGGTATGGATGATCCATCCAGCTATCTGATTCCATCCGGGGCCATTCTCGACCGGGATCTTTCCACCGTGCATCCGGTCGATATGACGGCCGATGGTGAAATCCAGGAGTATGTCTCACACTCATGGTACGACTATGAAGGCGGCAAGGATGAGGGGTTACATCCATGGAAAGGCGAGACCAAACTTAACTATAAAGGTCGTGGTGGCCCTGCTGCACCATACAAGCAGCTCAACGTGGATGATGGTTACTCCTGGCTGAAATCACCACGCTGGAAAGGCAAACCTATGGAGGTTGGTCCACTAGCGCGTGTATTGACACTGTATGCCAAGGGCCATGACCAGACTGTTGAGCTAGTCGACAGCACGCTGTCTACACTCGGCGCCGATAAACGCGCCCTGTTCTCTACCCTGGGCCGTACCGCCGCGCGTACACTGGAAACCAAGATCATCGGTGATGCCATGCAGAACTGGTTTGATACCCTGCAGGCCAATATCAAGGCCGGTGATACCAAGACCTTTAACGAGAAGATGTGGGAACCTTCCAGCTGGCCCAAGGAAGCCAAGGGCGTTGGTTTCATGGAGGCCCCACGTGGCGGCCTTGCCCACTGGG
>JAPHTU010000304.1 GCA_026196145.1 Gammaproteobacteria bacterium | reverse complement strand
TATAAACCGATAATCAGCAATAACGGGAACCAGTGGATAAGCAGTGTCACCAGCAATGGCTGGGAGTCAGGTGGCTCGCCTTTAACTCTTACATTGTTATCGAACAATGTTGTAATCAGCGGTGTGTTGTCTGTTTCAGGGTTATAGCTCTCGAAATTCTGGCCGTTGGCAGTCTGGCCCTTAATCAGACGCCCTTGTATGGAGACGTCACGAACCTGACCCTGTTTGACCTGGGTAACAAAATCCGAGTAATCCAGTTTGCTGTTACGCGATGCGTTTTGCGTAAACCCATTGAATACTGAAATAAGGACGATCGCGATAATCACCCATAAAATTACATTCTTTGCCATATCATTCACAGTTACACACCTTCTAGGGGAATTTTCGCCCGCGTCTTCATCTAATAATTGGCAGTATACGTCTTGTCTGCCTTATCTAATACCCTTACCCAGCAGATAAATCTCCCGGCTCCTGGCCCTGGAGGCAGCTGGCTTACGACTAACTACCGTCACAAAGCGTGCTCTCATTTCCTTCATCAAGGCTTCAAATCCCTCGCCCTGAAATACCTTAGCAAGGAATACACCATCTTTTGACAACACCTGACCTGCCAAATCCAGCGCCAATTCAACCAGATACATTGATCTGGGCTGATCTGTTGCCTTCATCCCACTCATATTGGGGGCCATATCGCTCATTACAAGATCGCAGCTACCGTCCTTTAATACTGTCAGTAGTTCATCCAGTACCGACTGCTCGGTAAAATCACCCTGGATGAAGGTAACATCCGGCAGACTGTCCATTGGCAGTATGTCCGTCGCTATTACCTGCCCCCTCCCATCCAGCTTTAAGGTGGCATATTGCGACCAGCCGCCGGGCGCGGCACCCAGATCAATAATTCGCATCCCGGGTCGAATCAGGTGATCTTTCTCATCGATTTCCTTCAGCTTGTAGACCGCGCGCGAACGCCAACCCTCGGCATTCGCCTTTTGTACATAGGGATCATCAAGATGTTCCTGCATCCATGCACTACGATTGCCTTTTTTAGCTGGTTTGTTCACACCTATCCCGACTGAGTCATTGCAGTCTTGCACTGATTCATTGATTATCCGCGGATGCTGACCCCGAAACAAAAGAAAACACTCAAACAACTCGCACATAGCCGCAAGCCGGTTGTCCAACTCGGTTCTGCCGGACTAACTGAAAGTGTGCTGGCCGCGCTGGACGAGGCACTGCAACGGCATGAACTTGTTAAGGTAAAGATTGCTGCTGGTGACAGGGATGAACGAGACAAAATCATTCAGACTCTAGTGGAAAGCAGCAAGGCTGAACTGGTTCAGCGCGTGGGGAATATAGCCACCCTGTTTCGTCGAAATCCTCAAAATGTCGTGATTCGATTCAAGTAGAAAAGTAGTAAATACCTGTGTTACTCGTCAGACCTCATATCTAACTTCGACAATTTCATAACTGCGCACACCGCCAGGTGCCTGCACCTCGGCAACGTCCCCTTCCTGCTTGCCAATCAGCGCACGCGCAACGGGTGAAGTGATAGAGATTTTATTATTTTTGATATCTGCCTCATCCTCTCCAACCAGCTGATAGGTGATCTCCTCTTCGGTTTCCTCATCCATCAAGTCGACTGTAGAACCAAAAATTACCTTGCCATTTGCTTCAACCCTGGAAACATCAATCACCTCGGCATTGGACAGCTTGCCCTCAATATCCTTGATGCGGCCTTCACAAAAGCTCTGCTGCTCACGAGCCGCATGATATTCAGCGTTTTCCTTTAGATCACCATGTTCACGTGCCACGGCAATATCCTGCACAATTTTTGGCCGTACCACGGTCTTCAGATGCTTCAATTCTTCACGCAGTGCCTCGGCGCCACCAACCGTTAAATAGACTTTATCCATGAGCTATCTCTTGATGAATATCCTGTAACCTGTTGATTTCACGGTCACCTTTATGCTTGAGCGCGAGACAGGTTGCATGTCCGCCTGCCAGGGTCGTGGTGTAATAGACCCTGTGCTGCAGGGCATTACGGCGCATTGCAAACGAATCGGCTATCGCCTGTTTTCCCTCTGTTGTATTAATAATGAATGTAATCTGCTCATTCTTGATCATATCAACGATATGGGGACGGCCTTCCTGAACCTTGTTGACCGACAGGCATTCCATACCCGCTTCCTGTATCACCTTGGCTGTACCATGCGTCGCCACCAGGCTAAACCCCAACTCAACCAGCTCCCTGGCGACACCAATAACGCCTGGCTTATCTGCATTACGCACACTAAGCAGGGCATTGCCAATTTCCGGAAGAATATTCCCGGCCCCCAGTTGCGACTTCGCATAGGCTGCACCAAATTCCCGTGCTACGCCCATGACTTCACCGGTTGATTTCATTTCCGGCCCCAGGATAGGGTCTACCTCGGGAAACTTGATAAACGGAAAAACGGCTTCCTTGACGGCAAAATGGGTAAAGTTTGATGGCTCCTGGATACCCTGTTGAGCAAGTGTAGTGCCCGTCATGCAACGCGCCGCCACCTTGGCAAATGGTATACCGGTCGCCTTGGATACGAAGGGCACAGTCCTTGAGGCACGTGGGTTGACCTCCAGTACATAAATCTCTTCACCCTGTACCGCAAACTGCACATTCATCAGTCCGAGCACACCCAGGTCTTTAGCCATCACACGTGTCTGTGACTTGATCTCTGTAATGATTTCATCAGAAAGCGAATATGGTGGCAGCGAGCAGGCCGAGTCCCCTGAATGAATTCCCGCCTGTTCGATGTGCTGCATAATTCCCGCAATAATGACTTCATCACCATCACATACCGCATCAACATCGACCTCTATCGCATGATCCAGAAAGTGGTCCAGCAGTACGGGCGAATCATTGGATACCTGTACGGCCTCATGCATATAACGATCAAGGTCTTCGTCACTGTGCACAATCTCCATTGCGCGACCACCCAGTACATAAGACGGGCGAACAACCAGTGGATAGCCAATTTCATTTGCCAGAGCTACCGCGCCATCTGCACTGGTCGCTGTTCTGTTTGGTGGCTGTTTCAGGTCGGCATTATGCAACATCTGCTGAAAACGCTCACGATCCTCGGCCAGGTCAATCGAATCAGGAGAGGTACCGATAATCGGGGCCCCTGCTGCTTCCAGGTCGCGTGCCAGTTTCAGCGGTGTCTGACCACCATACTGCACGATGAGCCCCTTGGGATTTTCGATGTGTAGAATTTCCAGCACATCTTCCAGCGTCAATGGCTCAAAGTAGAGGCGGTCAGAGGTATCGTAGTCTGTAGAAACCGTTTCCGGATTACAGTTCACCATGATGGTTTCAAATCCATCCTCACGACAGGCGAATGCAGCATGCACACAACAATAGTCAAATTCGATTCCCTGCCCTATGCGATTTGGTCCTCCACCCAGCACCATGATCTTGTCATTTGTTGTTGGTAACGCCTCGCACTCCTCTTCATAGCTTGAATACATATAGGCAGTTGTGGCAGAAAACTCTGCCGCACAGGAGTCCACGCGTTTGAAGACCGGGTGAATGTTTTCATCGAAGCGACGTTGCCTGACATCGGCCTCACTACACGAAAGCAGTACCGAGAGGCGTTGATCAGAAAAACCCTTGCGCTTTAGTTGATAGATTTGTTGGCGGCTCAGTGCATCCAGTGTCTTGCCCTTGAGCTGCTTCTCATCCAGCAGAATGTCCTCGACCTGTGCCAGAAACCAGGGATCAATCCTGGTCAGGTTAAAAACCTCTTCAAGCGACCGGCCTTGCCTGAATGCCTCACCTACATAGAGTAATCTCTCTGCACCGGCCTGGCGTAATTCACTGGTCATTTGTTCTTCAAAACTGTCATCATCGGCACCTTTGATCTCATCGAAACCGTGTATACCGATCTCCAGACCACGCATGGCCTTCTGCAACGACTCCTGAAAGCTGCGACCGATTGCCATGACCTCACCCACCGACTTCATCTGTGTGGTCAGACGATCATCTGCCTGCGGGAATTTTTCGAAGGTAAACCTTGGAATCTTGGTTACCACGTAATCAATCGTCGGCTCGAATGATGCCGGTGTAGCACCACCCGTAATTTCATTACTCAGTTCATCGAGGGTAAAACCGACTGCCAGTTTTGCAGCAACCTTGGCAATCGGGAATCCAGTCGCCTTCGAGGCCAGTGCCGAGGAACGTGATACACGAGGATTCATTTCAATGATGATCAACTCACCATTATCCGGATTAACCGAAAACTGTACATTTGACCCGCCGGTATCCACACCAATCTTGCGCAACACGGCAAGCGATGCGTCTCGCATAATCTGGTATTCCTTGTCAGTCAGGGTCTGCGCTGGCGCCACAGTAATGGAGTCGCCTGTGTGTATCCCCATCGGGTCAAAGTTTTCAATGGAGCAAATGATGATGCAGTTGTCCTTGCTATCCCGAACCACCTCCATTTCATATTCTTTCCAGCCAAGAATGGATTGTTCCAGCAGGATTTCATTGGTCGGAGAGGCATCCAGGCCGCGTGCGCAGATCAAATCGAATTCTTCGCGATTATAGGCAATACCGCCGCCACTTCCGCCCATGGTGAATGACGGCCGGATAATGGTAGGAAAACCCAGACTGCCCTGTACTTGCCATGCCTCTTCCATGCTATGCGCTATAGCGGATTTCGGCATATTAAGACCAATTTCAGTCATGGCCTTACGAAACTTGTCGCGATCTTCAGCCATATCAATGGCTTCACGCTTGGCGCCAATCATCTCAACGCCAAATTTCTCGAGCACACCCTCACGATCCAGATCCAGCGCACAGTTCAATGCTGTCTGACCACCCATTGTTGGTAACAAGACGTCGGGGCGCTCTCTTTCAATAATCTGTGCAACTGTGCGCCACTCGATGGGCTCGATATAAATGGCATCGGCCATGTTTGGATCGGTCATGATGGTGGCCGGGTTTGAATTAACCAGAATTACCCGGTAGCCCTCTTCCTGCAAGGCCTTGCAAGCCTGTGCACCCGAATAATCAAACTCACATGCCTGTCCGATGACGATTGGACCTGCGCCAATCAGCAAGATTGAATGTATATCAGAACGTTTAGGCATCTTTATGGGCCTGCATCAGTTCAATAAAATGGTCGAATAAGGGTGCGACATCATGTGGTCCCGGACTGGCCTCTGGATGCCCCTGGAAACTGAATGCCGGGCAATCTGTTCGTGCCACCCCCTGTAATGAGCCGTCAAACAGTGACTTGTGAGTGGCCTGCAGGTTATCTGGCAGACTGGCCTCATCGACAGCAAAGCCATGGTTCTGACTGGTAATCATCACTTGCCTGTTAACCAGATCCTGCACAGGGTGGTTTGCCCCATGATGACCAAACTTCATCTTCATGGTCTTTGCGCCACTTGCCAGTGAAAGCAGTTGATGGCCAAGACAGATGCCAAAGACCGGTAATTGTTTTTCCAGGACCTGCTGGATTGCCTGAATGGCATAATCACAGGGCTCCGGGTCACCAGGGCCATTAGAAAGAAATACGCCGTCTGGCTGCATTGCCAGCACGTCGGCGGCTGGCGTCATGGCCGGTACTACTGTCACATCACAGCCCCTTTCGGCCAGCATGCGCAGGATATTTCGTTTTACGCCAAAATCGTAGGCCACAACCTTAAACCGGGTCTCGGGGGATTGTTGATACTGGTCACCTTCCAGTCGCCATTCACCTTCCGACCATTGATAGGTTTTGTCGGTTGTTACTTCCTTAGCCAGGTCCATACCTGCCAGACCGGGAAATGCCTGGGCAACTGCAATGGCTGCTGCCTCATCAATGCTATCACCCGTAATTAAACAGGCGTTCTGTGCGCCCTTGTCACGCAGAATCCGTGTCAGCCTTCGGGTATCGATATTGGCTATTGCGACAATGTGGTGTTTTTGCAGATACTCCGGCAAGGTCATCTGCTGCCTCCAGTTACTGGAGCGTAGTGGCAAATCTCGAATGATCAGCCCGGCAACGTGGACTTTTTCGGACTCTTCATCATTTTCGTTGACGCCGACATTACCGATATGGGGATATGTCAGCGTAACCATCTGTTGAGCATAGGATGGATCAGTGAGAATCTCCTGGTAACCGGTCATCGCGGTATTAAAAACAACTTCCCCACTAGTTTGACCATCAATACCTATGCTGTCCCCATAAAAGAGGCTTCCGTCAGCTAGTGCCAGCAGGGCCGGTTTTCCCACAACTATCCCCCAACAAAAAAAGCAGGTATTCAGACACACAAAACGGGAAGAATCATTCAATTCATCCCGTTTGGTTCACGCAAAAAGTAGTGTTAGAGCACACCACTTTGGCTGGGCCGCAAGTCTACTCATTTAGCATGAATCTGTCGAGAACAAATAGCCCAATCTGTCGTAGAATGATGTTTTAAAAATAATAGCAATCAGGACAAACCCAATATGATTTCCAGAACAACAGTCTTCATGATCCTGCTAGGCCTTGTATTTTCAGCGGCCGCCCATGATGAACCAGTGGTTCATTATGATCACATCACCCTGTCAGCGAATGCCAGCAAGGAAGTCCCTCAGGATGAACTACAGGTCACTCTGTATGCCGTTAGTGACTCTGAAGAGGCAAGGACCTCTGCTGATGAGGTCGGCACCCGCATCCATAAGGCCCTGTCCATCCTTAATAGCGAAGCGGGTATCAGCACACAAACCGGCAGCTTTAACACCCACCCGGTCTATAAAAAACAAAAAATTACCGGTTGGCGCAGTCGGCAGACGCTTGAGGTCAAAAGCACCAACGCAAAGCTGCTTAGTGAGTTGATAGGACGTGTACAAAATTACGTGCTACTCGAAAACATCCGCTACAACGTCTCGGAACAGGTAAGGCGATTCGCTGAGAATCAATTGATTGAAGAAGCTATGGAAAATTTCCAGCACCGGGCACGACTGGTGACCAGCAACCTTCGTAGAGAAAAATACCGCGTGGTAGATATGAATATATCAACCAGTCATCCCCGCCCCAACGTCATGCAAGCCAGGGCAATGGCCAGTCTAGCGGAAGCTGCACCAGCACCTGACATCCAGGCAGGCAAACAGCATATTCAGGTCAATATTAACGGCACCATTGAGGTACAGCTGAAAAATAAGTAATTGCCAGAAAAAACAGTTAGGGCCTGTTAAAAATCCCTCAAGCCCAAGACATCCTGCATATCAAACATGCCTGACTCATGCTGCATAATCCACTCTGCAGCCCGCACGGCGCCCTTCGCAAAGGTCATCCTGCTTGAGGCCTTGTGAGTGATCTCAACCCGCTCACCGATATCTGCAAACATGGCGGTATGTTCGCCCACGATATCGCCCGCACGGATGGTCTCGAAACCGATGGTTCCACGATCCCGGCTACCCGTGCGACCCTGACGCCCGTAAACAGCGCATTCCTTCAGATCTCGTCCCAGCGCATCGGCAATCACCTCTCCCATACCGAGCGCCGTTCCTGATGGTGCATCGATTTTCTCACGGTGGTGAGCCTCGATGATCTCGATATCCACGTCGTTACCCATCACCCTGGCGGTGATGTCCAGCAACTTGAAGCACAGATTGACGCCAACACTCATATTTGGCGCCATCACAACGGATATATGCTGTGCTGCAGAATTAATGATTTCTTTCTGTGCGTCGGTAAAGCCTGTGGTACCGATAACCAGATGCTTGTTTGTCAGACGGCACAATTGCACGGTTTCCATGGTGGATTCGGGAACAGTGAAATCGATGACAACGTCAAAGTCCTCAATAGCCGAGTTGAGGTCAGTAATGATTTTTACACCATTCTTATCCAGCCCCGCCAGCTCGCCGGAATCCGCCTTGGTAAAGGGATTGCCCTGCTGTTCTGTGGCCACTGTAAGTTCAACACCCTCGGCCTCATGGCATGCAATAATGAGATTGCGTCCCATACGCCCGGCGGCACCCACCACTGCTACCCTGGTCGTCATGAATTATCCTTTCTTGCTTGATAGAACTGAAATATCAGGCTTTTAGACTTTCAAAAAAGTCTTTAACCCCGTCCAGCCATGAGTGTGCCTGAGGACTATGGCCTTTACCACCTGCGTGAATACTGTCATCAAATTCACGCAGTAATTCTTTTTGTTTCCCAGTCAGCTTAACAGGCGTCTCGACCATCACTTTGCAAATCAGATCACCCGTCGGTCCACCACGAACCGGTTTGACGCCTTTTCCGCGCATTCTGAAACTTTTGCCGCTCTGGGTTTCTGCCGGAATCTTCAGGGAGACCTTACCAGTCAACGTGGGCACCTCCAGTTCACCGCCAAGCGCCGCGGTGGCAAAACTAATAGGGACTTCACAGTACAGATGGCTTTCTTCGCGAGTAAAGATCGGGTGCCTCTTGACCGACATCTCGACATACAGGTCGCCAGGCGGACCACCCTGTTCACCCGCCTCACCTTCGCCGGCCAGACGAATACGATCACCAGTATCTACACCGGCCGGTACCTTGACCGACAGGGTCTTGGTCTGACTGACCTTGCCGCTACCGTGGCATGATCCGCATGGATCGGTAATTACCTTGCCCTGCCCATGACAGGTCGGGCAGGTTTGTTGTACGGAGAAAAAGCCCTGTTGCATTCGTACCTGGCCATGACCGTGGCAGGTTTCACATGTCTTGGCCGATGTCCCCTTTTTTGCACCGGAACCATTGCAGACACCACACTTTACCTTGGTAGGGATTTTTATCGTCGTTGTAGTACCGGCAACGGCATCTTCCAGCGTAAGTTCCATTGCATAGCGCAGGTCGGCACCACGATAGGCTCCTCCCTGCCGGCCACCCCGGGCGCCGCCAAAAATATCACTAAAGACATCGCCGAATATATCACCGAAACCACCAGGCCCGCCGCCACCGTGGCCACCGCCCATTGATGAATCCACACCTGCATGCCCGAACTGGTCATATGCACTACGTTTCTGTGCATCGCTCAATATTTCATAGGCTTCCTTGGCTTCCTTGAAATTGGCCTCGGCCTGGGCATCACCCGGATTTCTGTCCGGATGATATTTTTGCGCCATGCGACGATAGGCCTTTTTAAGATCGCGATCATTTACACCGCGGTCTACGCCAAGTACTTCATAGTAATCTCGCTTCGACATAGCTTATTCAATCTTTCCTGTCATTAACCTTGATATACAAAGGTAATACAAACAAAGGCAGCTGCCGGATATGTTCCGGCAGCTGCCCAGTACGTCATAAATAATAGGGTACTGGCTTAACCTTACTTTTTATCCTCATCCACTTCTTCGAACTCGGCATCGACGACATCATCACCGCCAGCAGCTTCTGCATTTGCGTCAGTTGCTGCGGAAGGCCCGCCCTCTGCACCGGCCTGGCCATATAACTTCTCGGCCAGTTTACCTGACAACTCGGTAAGCGCATGCGTCTTGCTTTCAATCTCATCCTTGCTGTCACCTTTCATGGCTTCCTCAAGGTCTGCTATAGCAGATTCAATCGCGGTCTTTTCAGATTCATCTACCTTGTCACCCAGTTCCTCAAGCGACTTTTTGGTTGCATGTATCATATTGTCAGCCGTATTGCGGGCATCCACCATTTCACGCGCCTTGTGGTCCTCTGCAGCGTGCGACTCGGCGTCCTTGATCATTGCATCAACCTCATCTTCACTCAGACCGGAAGATGCCTTGATGACAATGGATTGCTCCTTGCCGGTCGCCTTGTCCTTAGCTGAAACGTGCAGGATACCGTTTGAATCGATATCAAAACCGACTTCAATCTGCGGCACACCACGTGGTGCCGGTGGAATATCACTTAAATCAAAACGACCCAGTGACTTGTTACCGCCTGCCATCTCACGCTCACCCTGCAGTACATGCACGGTAACCGCAGTCTGGTTATCATCAGCCGTTGAAAACACCTGCTGTGCCTTGGTAGGTATGGTGGTGTTCTTATCGATGAGCTTGGTCATCACACCACCCATGGTCTCAATGCCCAGACTCAGTGGTGTAACGTCAAGCAGCAATACATCCTTTACATCGCCTCCGAGCACCCCGCCCTGAATCGCTGCGCCTACGGCAACCGCTTCGTCCGGGTTAACGTCCTTGCGAGGCTCCTTGCCAAAAAACTCCTGTACGGCTTCCTGCACCTTGGGCATACGAATCTGTCCGCCGACCAGAATGACATCGTCAATTTCGGAGGCCGACAATCCCGCATCATTCAATGCGACCTTGCATGGCTCGATTGTACGTGCAATCAAATCATCAACCAGGGACTCCAGCTTGGCACGGGTAATCTTCATATTCAGGTGCTTGGGGCCAGAGGCATCTGCCGTGATATAAGGCAGGTTGATCTCGGTCTGCTGTGATGAAGACAATTCAATCTTGGCCTTTTCAGCACCTTCTTTCAGACGTTGCAGCGCAAGCGGATCATTCGTAAGGTCTACGCCCTGATCTTTCTTGAATTCATCAACCAGGAAGTCCATCAGGCGCTTGTCAAAGTCCTCACCACCGAGAAAAGTGTCACCATTGGTGGATAACACCTCGAACTGATGCTCACCATCAACTTCAGCGATCTCGATAATAGAGACGTCAAACGTACCACCACCCAGGTCATAGACAGCAATCGTGGTATCGCCACGTTTCTTGTCCATACCGTAGGCCAGTGCAGCCGCCGTCGGTTCGTTGATAATACGCTTGACCTCAAGACCGGCAATTTTGCCTGCATCCTTGGTAGCCTGGCGCTGGGAATCGTTGAAGTAGGCCGGTACTGTGACAACGGCCTCGGTGACTGGCTCACCCAGGTAGTCCTCTGCGGTCTTCTTCATTTTCATCAACACACGCGCAGCCACCTCGGGTGGTGCCATCTTCTCGCCATTGGCCTCTACC
>JAPHTU010000305.1 GCA_026196145.1 Gammaproteobacteria bacterium | reverse complement strand
GGTACGCAGTGGCATCAAACTGTTCAAACTGTGGTTTTCCGTCAGTCGCAACGAACAATTCCGCCGCTTTCAGGGCCGCAAGAAAAGCCCCCTGAAACAATGGAAACTGAGCCCGGTTGATCTGGCATCACTGGATAAATGGCAAGACTATACCGAAGCCAAAGAAGCCATGTTCTTCTATACCGATACAGCGGATGCCCCTTGGACGGTAGTCAAGTCAGACTGCAAGAAACGCGCACGCCTCAATGCCATGCGTTTTGTTCTGAACAGCCTGGATTATCCAAACAAGAACCCGAAAGTTGCCGTTCCCCCTGATCCATTGATTGTCGGCTCTGCCGCCAACATCTATGAGAAAGGCGAGCACTTACTTCAAAAAGAACCCAAGCTGGAGAAATAACAAATGAATCAGAATGATCATGCCATCGCCATCGCCAATCGATTTAAGGAAATCTATGAACAGTCAGGCGAATCCTTCTCACAGGAACATCTGGATGAATTATCACTGCTCATTGAAGCCGGACTGGATGCGGCCATCCTGCAGAAGATGGAAAAGATTGCCGACCAGTTAACCAGCGTTGCGGATGGTATCCGGCATAATGCCGAGTTCACATCCCCTGAATAATCGACAATGATAGAGTGTGTAACTGCCCACTCTATCGCCTAACTGATGAATAGTTTCCGGCGCTTAAGGTTCCAACAAGCAGTGCGCACAGCAGACTGGCCAGGCAAAGAAATCCTGCTCGGTAACCGCTCAATCACAACGCTACTTTTTTCATTAATAACGGCATCGTCGGTGCCTGCACAAACAGGGTAAAGATCACCACGCCGTAGGCAATGGACTGTATCGTCCACCAGTAAGGCAACTCGACTGGCAATGACAACGCCAGTGCCAGCGTGATGGCGCCACGGATCCCTCCCCAGTACATCACGATCCGATAACCCATGCCGACAGATTCAACACCCGGAAGAAGATTCAACCCGGGAATAACGGCGAAGATTCCAACTGCCCTTGCAATCAGGGCAGCCGCAATACCAATCACAATAGCCAGCCATTGATCGGTAAACATTGCGATTTGAATAGTAACTCCCGATATCAGAAACAGCATGGCATTCGCCATGTAGGATTTATATTCCCACAGCTGCTCCATAAAGCCGTGGCGCCCTTCATCCTGGCGATTGCGACTGGTATGACCCAACATCAGCCCGGCAACCAGGACAGCCATAACACCCGACACATGAAAACCTGCTTCTGCAATGATAAATGCCATGTAGGCAGAAATCAGGCTAACAACAGCGCCCGTCACGGCGCTGGCTATTCTCGGGATTAAAACGTATCCCAACATACCGACCAGCCCACCGGTGATGGCACCACCAAAGAAAATACGTAAAAACTCCAGCGTCGTTGCAGACCACTCAAAGCCGCCATGCGAGGATGTCGCAAGACTGACAAGCAATGTCACCATGACGATTGCCGTCGCATCATTAAACAGGCTTTCGCCGTCGACCAGAATGGATAATCGATGTGGCGCCCCAATCTTTTTAAACAGGGCCAGCACCGCTATGGGATCGGTAGCCGATAACAGCGCACCGGTTAACAGTGCCGCTATCCACGGGAACCCTTCCGGATAACCAATGCTATAGTACAGAAATACAGCAATTAACCCTGTCGAAAGCAACATCAGGGGAATCGCCATGAAAAGTACCGGAATAATATTTTTAAACAGCAGGCGGGCATTCATGTTGAATGCCGCTTCGAATATCAGAATCGGCAGGAACACATAGAAGATCAGGTCATAAAAGTTATCCCACCGAATACCGGTGTCGATGGAAAAAGATACCAGAACCTCTGATGAGATAAAGCCAACAAGTATCAAAGCCGCCGAAAATGGCAGCCTTGATTTCTCTGCCAGCGGCTCAACCAGTATTGCCAGCAGTAGCATGCCCGTAAAGAATAAAATGACATGCGGAATTTCCATTTAATGGATTACCGGCGAAATTTTCGGGCAATCCAGTAATCAGCGCTCAGGTATTTTCCACCGCCCATAAAGAACAGTGCCAGCAGCATTACAAAATAGGTGGCCGCCCATTCAATGCCATTATTGGAAATCACAAAACTGCCGCTGCCGGTCAGCCAGTCATAATTACCATGTTCCTGCAGGATGGATTTTGCCGCATCCAGGCGATTGCCGGCCTCGGCGATATCTTCAGGTGGCCAGGGGCTCTTGGCGTCTGCAACGGCCTGCCAGCCGTTTTCCCAATGCACGGCAAATGCAGCAACCAGCATGGTAATCATTAATGGTATGGATACCCATCTCACACCAAAACCCATGATCAGCATAACGGCGCCCACAACCTCGGCAGAGGTGGCCAGAAAGGCCATTAACCATGGCATCGGCAGACCCAGGCCCCATTCTGCATTACCAAACCAGCTAACGACGTCCTCAAAACCATTCATCTTGTTGGTGCCGGCAACCCAGAAAACCGGCGCCAAATACAGTCGTAATGCCAATGGACCAAGAAAATCCAGCGCCTTACTCATATCCAGCATGTCCTGGATCTTATTCATCAAGCCAATCATTTAATTCTCCCGAATGCGATGTCGTTATTTGTCATTACTGACCACAGGCAGCGGATGAAGTTCATCTAACGGTACCGATAATCCATTCTGGCAAACAATTCTTGCATGAAAACGTCGCAACTCACGGGGCTCCCTGACACCACATGAATGGCCGATCATGCCGACTTCGTACATCATGTTTTTTGCATAGTTGGCTACCCGTTCTGCCTTTTCTGATACAACAAGTCCCGCCTGCAATTTCCTGTTATGCGTGGTAATACCGGTTGGACAGGTATTCTTGTTACATTGCAGGGCCTGTATGCAGCCCAGTGCAAACATAAAGCCACGCGCGGTGACACAGAAATCCGCGCCCAGGCATAACGCCCAGGCTACGTCTGCCGGCGTTACCAGCTTGCCCGAGGCAAATACCTTGACCCGCTCGCGAAGCCCGTATTCAACCAACTTGTTCACTACCAATGGCAATGCCTCGCGTAGCGGCAACCCCACATCATCAATCAGCGGCATGGGTGCAGCACCCGTACCGCCATCCGCGCTATCGACGGTGATAAAATCCGGAGCGCTTTCAATGCCCCGTTCACGTATTTCATTAAACAATTCTTCCAGCCAACCATAGGCACCCATGACCGCCTTGAACCCTACCGGCTTGCCGGTCACCTCGCGGATACGGGCAATCATGTCCAGTAAATCCGCATTCGAGTTGATATCGGGATGACGGTTAGGGCTTATGGCACTTTCTCCCACCTTGAGACCCCTTATGCTGGCAATTTCCTCGGTTACCTTGGCACCCGGCAAAATTCCCCCCTTGCCTGGCTTGGCGCCCTGGGACAGCTTGATTTCAAACATCTTTACCTGCTCATGTGCCGCAACCTCCCTCAGCTTGTCATCATCAAGCTTGCCATCCAGCGTGCGTACACCGTTCTTGGCGGTACCGATCTGGAAAACGATGTCAGCCATCCCTTCAAGATGATAGGGAGACAATCCACCCTCGCCGGTATTCATCCAGATACCGGCCTTTTTTGCTCCCAGGGACAACGCGCGTATGGCCGGCTTTGATATCGCGCCGTAACTCATGCCGGAAATGCCAAATAGCGCACTGGTTGTCCATGGCTTGTCACAATAGGGGCCAATTGTTACAGGTGAGGTATCAATTGCATCCTCGCCCAGGGTTGGAAACGGGCAGTTAACAAACAGTACGGTACCCGCTGGTTTCAGATCTCGAGTCGATCCAAATGCCACGGTATTATCCAGGTTCTTTGCCGCACGATAGGCCCATGAACGTTGCGCACGATTGAAGGGCAGCTCTTCACGGTCCATGGCAAAAAAGTATTGCCGGAAGAATTCACCAATATGCTCAAATAAATAACGGAAACGACCAACAACCGGATAGTTACGGCGAATAGCATGTTTGGTCTGCGTAACATCTACGACATAGGTAATAATGATGGCAGCAAACAGGATACCAAGCAGAACAACAAACCCTATGGCAAGCGACTCCAGTGTCACATAGATAAAACTGCTCTGTAGCTGTTCAAGCATACCCGCCTCCTGCCCAGTAACCGCTAGATCATAGCGGAACGAATCACCACCATTTTTTCAATCGTCATGTCCTCGTAGGTATATTTAATACCGCCGACACCGTGACCCGATTCCTTGAGGCCGGCAAACGGCATCCAGTCGACACGAAACGCAGTATGGTCATTCACCATAACAGCCGACGCATCCAGTTGTTTGTAGGCATGCAAGGCAGTATCAATATTCTTTGTATAAACAGCCGCCTGGAATGAGTACGGCAGGCTGTTGGCACGCTGAATGGCCTCGTTGATATCATCATAGGAATACACGCAGATCACGGGGCCAAAGACTTCATTACAACTTATCGTTGTTGTATCGGGCGGATTTAATAACACGGTCGCCGGGTAACAGGTATTCGATGCCGGCTTGCCACCGCTTAATAACTCCGCGCCATCGTTGACTGCCTGCTGCACCCATTCATGTACACGTTCCACTTCACGCGGCCTGATCAATGGGCCGATATCTGTCTCTTCCAGTACCGGGTCATCAACCAGCATGTCATCTCCCAGCTCCGCCAGGCGCTGTGCTACCTCTTCAGCAAGGTCAGCCGGGGCATATACACGTTGCACAGAGACACATACCTGGCCAGCATGATAAAAACCTGCCTTTGCAATCATCGGCAGGCTGTCTTCAAGGTCCGCATCAGCCGCCAGGATAACCGGTGCAGAGCCGCCATGCTCCAGTGCACAACGTGTACCCGGCGCCAGTTTGGATCGCAACATCCATCCCACCCTGGCACTACCAATAAAACTGAAGAAACCGACACGACTATCGGTCACCAGTTGCTCAGCAATAGCGTGATCCTCGATCACACAGGCCTGACACCAGGCCTCAGGCAAGCCTGCCTCGCGTAATATGGAGATCAGGCGCATACAGGACAGTGGCGTATCATTGGCGGGTTTTATGATAACCGGGCAACCCGCGGCAATAGCCGGCCCGACCTGGTGCACTATGAGGTTTAACGGGTGATTAAAGGCACTGACTGCAACCACTACACCAACCGGCTCACGATGCGTAAACGCAAGATGATGTTCCGAAGCCGCGTTCACACCCATCGGTATCTCGCGCCCGCTCTCATTGCGTAATAATTCTGCACAGTTCTTAATACCGTCAATTGCACGCGTCACCTCGACCCGGGAATCGACCAAAGGCTTGCCACCCTCCCGCGCCGCTTCCAGCGCCAGATATTCAAATCGCTCCTGCATAATGGCAGCCGTCTTGTTTAACACCTCAATCCGTTGTGTGCCAGATAACCAGTTATCATGGTCACAATATAATGCATACGCCGTAGTAAGTGCCTGCTGTATCGCATTTTCATCGGCAATGCCGGCACTACCAATTTCGCTGCCGTCAAATGGTGCGGTTACAGTCAGTTGCCTGTCAGCGTCGACACCGGCAATCATCAATTCATAATCTTCAGCCATTATTTACATCCTTTATTAGATGGGACAAACCAGCCCACCCAGTTTCTCGGTAAGTTTGATGTTTTCACTACAATCAACCGGACAATCAATGATCACAACCGTGTTGTCATCAACCGCCCGTTTCAGGGTCGGCATCAAGTCCTGCGCCGACTCCACGCGGCAACCCCTGGCATCAAAACTCTCTGCATACTTCACAAAATCCGGATTATTAAAATCAATATGGCTGGGGCGGTCAAAGGCCTTCATTTGATGCCGGCGAATTCTGATCACTTTAACCTTCACTCCTTCCGTTCTTTGTAGCTTATTATTTGATGACTGCTAGCAGGTAGCCATAATCATCAACGGGAGTTCACTCGTGTCTATACGAGTATAGAAGCTTTAATAAAGGGTGTCCGATTAATTATCGGGGGTATGAGTACCGAGTATAATGTCCTTTTTTCTTAGCTGTCGCAACGTATCCAGGCCCCCTTCAAGAATAACCGCCGGTTGCGGATGGTTCATCTCTGTTGCCACCTGTTCCAGCGCCTGGCGACCCGTCATCGGTTCCTCACTGTCAAGCAACTGCATGAGCCGGGCAGTAACGGGATTGACCTGTATGAAGCCAACCTCATCCTCCCGGTCGCGGTAGATGATAATCCATGTTGCTTGCTCCGGCTTTTCATCCGGTTGTTGATCACGTGAAATCGTATGTACCGGCCACTCATAATAGAGCAGCCATGCCAACGGGGAGATAACGACAGGCTCATCCAGCAAATCGCCCTTTGGGTTGAAGTCAATATCGCCGGGATCATCCTGTGAAAGCATGGCCGCTGTCTCCATCCATTCATAGTGGGCCAGCTCCAGCATGAAATCCGGATCGCATTCACGTGCAGTAAATTCATTGCTCAGGTAATCAATAAATTCCTCCGCCATCTCCGGGAAGTGTGGCGTATGTGCCTGGTGCCGTGAAAAATAGTCCCTGATCAGTGCATGCCAGTCCTCGTCGCTATAAAGGGTACGCAATAACGGAAAGGCAGATGCAACAAAACCCTCGACGTTGTTATAAAACAGGTCGCGATAGATCGCCATACGGCGGTCTTCAATGCCCTCAGGTCGGGGATTGTTGTCAGGGTCACGGATATGCGCGGCAAAATCGTATTGCGTCTGCTTGAATACTGGCTGGGCCATGATCTGTCAGGAGGCCCGGGCAGCCAGTGGCATGCTGAAGGCATCACCCTGGTATTCAATAATCCTGTCAATTTCCTTGATTAATTCGGCCAGCGGCGGGATATTAAAATCACGCTCAAGCAGGGTAGGAAAAACACCAAATTCCTCGTATGCCACCCGCAACAAATCCCATACCGGTTCACACACATCATCGCCGTGTGTATCTACCCGTAGATCCTCTGCCTCAACAAAGTGACCTGCCATGTGTGCGTAAACAATACGATGACCCGGCAGCGCCTTCAGGAAGGCCTCCGCATCATATTGATGATTAATTGCATTCACGTAGATGTTATTGATATCAATATGGAAGTCGCAGTCTGCCTCTTCAATAACGGCATTGACGAACTCGATTTCAGACATCTCCTGGCCGGGAGCCGCGTAATAGGAAACATTCTCCATCGCGATGCGGCGCTCGAGGATTTCCTGCACCCGCTTGATTCGATCAGCAACGTAATGCACGGCCTCCTCGGTAAAAGGTATGGGCATCAGGTCATATAGATGACCGCCGTCAGAACAGTAGCTTAGATGTTCGCTATAGACGGAAATATCATGCTGATCCATAAAGGCTTTAACTTCATGCACAAACGCCTCATCCAGCGGTGCAGGCGAACCGATAGAGAGCGACAGACCATGACAGACAAAGTCATGTTGTTCTGTGAAAGATCGAAAAACCTTGCCGGCCTTGCCGCCAACCCGCATCCAGTTTTCCGGGGCAATCTCCATAAAGGAAACTTGCCCTGGAAAGCTGTCCTGTAATTCATCGATCAGGTCCCGGCGAAAACCAAGACCTGCACCCTGTACAGGATACTCACGCTGTGTACCACTAATCATCGCTTTCTCCTGTCAGGGCTAGATCAGAATTAAGTAATGATTAATTACTTACCGCTACCACACTTGCCTTCGCCACATTTACCTTCTTATTCTGTCTTCTTGTCTTGAGCAGCACCACCTCACTTGCCTTCACCACACTTTCCTTCCGCTGCTGGCTTCTTGGCTGGAGCAGCGCCACCACACTTGCCTTCACCGC
>JAPHTU010000044.1 GCA_026196145.1 Gammaproteobacteria bacterium | reverse complement strand
CTGTTACAAAGACAGGATAGTGTCGCGAGTATCGTCGCAGATGTCAGTGGCGATACTCGTATACTATGGACAGGCTGCATGCGAACCCTATACTGGATTATTCGGTCAGGAAATCAAGGTTTAATCCGAGGCCGCCTTCTTCTCGGCCTCTGCAATGCACTGGTCTATATATTCGTCATACTTCTCATCGGTGAGATCCAGTGTGCCTGCTTTTTCGATACAGATAAATTCGATGGTCGCTTGATCTGCCAATGTGTCTGAATTGAATCCTGTCAGCACAAATATTAGCAGTCCTGTGGCATATGATTTGATTATCATAATACTAGTCTCGGGAATATAAGGACCACATTATTCCGGGTACCAACACTCGATATCTTCGTCGAACTCTTTCAGCGCCTTCAGTTCCAGTAGTCGTTCAATCTTTCTACGCGCATCAAGTCGCCGGGCATCCTCAGATATCAGCTGGACTGACGCATTATCGAAATTGATAATATCATCGCTGCAATCCACCGTATCACCACCATTAAGCAGGTCATTATTCATCATCGATAAGCACCCAATATTTATCCTGTTTCGGGAACGCTTTAATAACCCTGGGGTCATGATTTCACAATCAAATTTAATTGATCGTCATAACAAATAATATTGATCGATAATTACGAGTGTCATAGCAAAATGTGAATATTTATTTTTCAATATCTGTGTATTGAAATCCATCCAATGAGATGGCACCATCAAAGTCTTCCCGGGATTGACGTACAAACATTGTGGATACCGACCTACTTAAAACCTTCCTGCAGGTATCTAAATTAAGGCATTTTGGTAGGGCAGCAGATAATCTCTTTATTACCCAGTCGGCGGTTAGTGCCAGAATAAAGCTGCTTGAAGAAACACTGGGTGTGGACCTTTTTATTAGAAAACGTAATGACATTGAACTCACGCCCGCAGGGACTCGCTTGCATCAACATGCCGAGAATATTCTTAAAGGCTGGGAACGGGCAAGAATGGCCGTTGCCCTGGACCCGGATCTTTCCGCATCTCTCGCAATCGGTTGCGTATTTGACCTCTGGGCAATCTATGTTGAACGCTGGATCAAGCAGTTGGGATCAACCTCCCCGGATATTGCATTACAAATCGATATACAGACGCAGGAATTACTTGTACAACGCCTGACATTGGGAATAATTGATCTCGCTTTCATGTTTGATCCGCCTCAGGCACCGGAACTGGAGTTTCGTCAAATCGCAAATGTACCGCTCGTACTGGTTTCCACCAAACCCGGGATTAGTGTCGATAAGGCACTACAGAATAACTACATCATGGTAGATTGGGGAAGCGCCTTCAGCGTTAAGCATGCTGATAATTTCCCGGATATTCCCGCACCGATGTACAGGACCAATTCAGGGCAGATAGCGCTGGGGTTACTTCAGGATAGAGGTGGGTCTGCCTATTTGCCAAGACAACAGGTTACCGGGTTGATTCAGGATAATATTATTCACGAGGTGATGGGTTCGCCTGTTATTGATCGATTTGCCTACATTGTTTATCGATCCGAGATTGTTAACAGGCCCTCTATTCGGCAGGCATTGGAAACGCTGAATTTAAGCTAAAATATTAATCAAAGGCTCCCTAAACTATCCTGGTTGTAAATAAAGAAGCCGTGTGTTGTTATGCTGGCTGGTAAGTATATTCCGAGGATGCAGTCATCAATCCCGCCCGGTTCACCAACCCACATTATGTGTAAGTGTAGCAGTGGTTATTCATGGAACATGTCATCGAAGAACTGGCCAGAATTGTTCAGGCGGTATCAAAATCACCGTCCCAGGCCCGGCAAGTCAGTATTATCGTTGAATCCATCTCCCGCTTTATGGCGGTAGATGTCTGCAGTCTTTACATTGCCGACGATAACAGCACCATGCAGCTTATTGCCAGCCATGGTCTGGACAGGGCTGCGATAGGCAAGGTGGGGCTGCCAGCCGGAGTGGGGCTGGTTGGCCAGGTCACCAAATCAGGCCGACCGGTTAATATTGGTGATGCAAAATCGCATCCAGCATATTTCTATGTTGCCGAAACACACGAAGAATATTTCAAGAGTTTTTGTGGTGTACCACTGTTACGCGCGGGAGAAGTCATCGGTGTCCTGACAGTGCAGAGCCGTCAGCAGCGCAAGCTGGATGAGAAAGAAGAGGCTTTTCTGGTCACACTGGCGGCCCAGTTGGTGTTGCTCGCCACAAGCCAGACAATCCCGTTAATCCTGGGGAATATCGTCAATACGCGTATCACAGGCAGCAAGGCTTCACCCGGGGTTGCCATTGGCCAGGTCAATATCTGTGATTCGGGTGGATTATTCAGTGTCGTTGATGCCGCCTGTGACAATGTCGAGGAGGCAGTGACCGAATGGCATCGGATACTGGACCTGGTTCGCAATGAAATTGAGCTGGAGCGGCAATTGTTCGGAGACAAGGTCTCGGATAACACGCTGGGAATATTTGGTGCGTATGAAATGTTGTTGTCAGACCAGTCACTGGTCGAAGGTGTTGAGTCACTCATACGTCAGGGCAACTGGTTACCAGGCGCTGTACGCCAGACGATCCAGAACAATGCCAATATATTTCTTGCCATGGAAGATCCCTATCTTCGAGCCCGTCATGAGGACATCATTCACCTGGGGAACAAGCTTTATATCGCATGGAAGGGCACCAACGTACAACAAAGGTACGATGGTGAGGCTATTATACTTGCCGGCCAGCAGGTCAGTGTTTCCGATATCGCCCGGGTCCCGGCGGGGAAACTTGTCGGTATCGTCTGCTTCGAAGGATCAAGCTACTCACATACCTCGATTCTGGCCAACGCACTGGGTATCCCTGCCGTGATGGATACGGGTGACATCATGGCAATGCATAACGGCGACACTTTAATTATCGATGGTTACCAGGGGCAGGTTATCCTGCAACCAGACAAGTCTGTCGCTGCGGAATTCCTGGCACTTGTTAAGCAAGATCGCGAGCTTGACGAACAACTGATGAAACTGGCGGGCGAGCCTGCAGTTACCACCGATGGCCAGGTAGTTCAGTTACTGACCAATACCGGGCTACTGGCCGATATATCTCCGGGAGTTCGATATGGTGCAGAAGGGGTGGGATTATATCGCTCCGAAATCCCCTTTATGGTCAATGAAAACTTTCCTACTGAAGATCAGCAGGTATCGGTTTACCGGCAGGTATTACAGGCCTATCAGGGTAAACCTGTTTATATGCGTACACTCGATGTTGGCGGGGACAAGCAGTTACCCTATTTTCCGCTTCACAACGAGGATAACCCGGCACTTGGCTGGCGCGGTATCCGGTTCGGGCTTGATAATGAAGCAATATTGCTGACGCAGATACAAGCGATGATGCGTGCAAACGAAGGTATTGGAAACTTGCACATCATGTTACCTATGGTAAGTGCCCGGCACGAGCTCGATCAGTTTCATGTACTGGTCAACAGGGTGTTCAGCCAGTTACAGAGTGCAGGTTCTGAATGCTCCTTGCCGCCTGTTGGTATTACACTCGAAGTGCCGGCAGCCATCTCTCAGCTACCATTCTGGAAAGATAAAATTGATTTTATATCAATTGGATCGAATGACCTCAGCCAGTATCTGCTCGCGGTTGATCGCAATAATGCGCGGGTATCCGGTTATTTTACTAATACAAGCCCTGCAGTGTTGTCCGAGATACGCCGGACGATAGAAATATGCCGCGAGCTGGATATCCCGGTCAGTCTGTGCGGTGAAATGGCATCCGACCCGGTTGCCGTCGTTATTCTTGTTGGTATGGGTTTACATAGTCTTAGCATGAGTGCTTCAAAGTTGCTCCGTATCAAATGGCTTATACGCAGTATTTCATTCGAACGTGCCCGGGAGTTAGCAGAGAAGGCTCTAACCCTGGATAATCCTGCAGCTATACGACAATTGATCGAGGAGGAACTCAAAGCGATGAAACTTGATCAGATAATCGTGTGATTCCTGCGGGCAGAAAACCGGACGGTCGCCCGGTGAAATTCTATGGATTCGTGCATTGACGATATCTTTCCTGTAAATAATAACCAGCAGATTGTATATTTCAATATGACACCGGAATGGCCCGGATTACAATGATAAATTAACTTGCTGACTCCAGCGGTTCGGGACAGTGGTGAGGGGATACTGGATATTCCACATCAGGGTAAACTGCCACTATGCGAACCTCAATCTGATATGCTTTACAGGCGGGAAATGGTGAGAAAATTCAGCATTAATGTTACACAAGCTATTCAAGGTGACTGGCCGGGTTTACTAATCGCCAGGTTGTTTATACTGGT
>JAPHTU010000192.1 GCA_026196145.1 Gammaproteobacteria bacterium | reverse complement strand
CAGCAATGGCAGGCCGTCATGGGGACTAATCCAGCAAAGTTTAAAGGCTGTGATAACTGTCCGGTTGAGCAAGTTAGCTGGGAGGATATTCAGGTCTACCTGAAAAAGCTCAATAACAAAACAGGCAAGCAGTATCGTCTACCCACCGAGGCCGAATGGGAATATGCCTGTCGTAGTGGCGGTAAAAATGAAAGATATTGTGGTGGAAACAGGCGGGATAAGCTCAGCTGGGACCTGAGAAATAGCGGTAAAAAAACCCATGAAGTCAAACAGAAAGCCCCCAATGGGCTGGGCCTGTATGACATGAGTGGTAATGTGTTTGAGTGGACCCAGGATTGCTGGAACGCCAACTACGACGGTGCACCAACGGATGGTAGTGCCTGGCTAAGCGGGAACTGCAAAGAGCGTGTATTGCGTGGTGGCTCCTGGAATACCTTTACTGCTCCCGGTTATATGCGCTCGGTGTATCGGTTCAAGCATTTTGCAGACAGCCGGCATTTCCACGTTTTCGGTTTCCGGCTTGTGCATGACAGCCCGGTAACCAACCAGGAAAATTAAGCCAGGTCTTTCCATGCGGCATTAGTAGCGGGCTGCTGGCGCAGTGCTGTCGTGAACTTTACCTAGGTGCAGGAGCCACAGCAGCCAGTTGGGCTTTCGTCTTTCGGTTTTTCTTCTGTGGTTTCAGCCTTGATTTCAAAGCCGCCTAGTGTTGGTTTTTCCTGTGTCTCTTCAGTGCTGCTTTCTTTTGACGAAGGATTGTTGATTTCGCTGCTCATCTGACGGCTTACCCTTTATTTCGTGATAATAAAGGTTGCATAGTATTGGAACCAATCGTTGTTGCCTTATCTTAGCTCAAGTCCATAAGTTCTTTTTGACCGCACTAACAGTTACCACCACAATCACAGGCCGCAGGCTTTACTGCTTCAATGGTGGCAGAAACAACATAATCCTCCACACCACGTCCCGGCGCCCAGTCCTTGAGAAACTCTTTGGATTCATCCTTGGGCTGGATACGGATGTCGCTGAATCCTGCGTCTTTCATTATCTGTTCCAGGTCTTCAATCAGCGAGGCATTGCCCATGCAACCGGCGATCAGGGCCGGATCGTTGCGCATTTCCTCGGGTAGTTCGACGGTGGCCACCACATCGGAGATGGCCAGACGTCCGCCTGTTTTTAAGACACGAAAGGCATCGCGGAATACCTGGGGCTTGTTGGGTGACAGGTTGATAACGCAGTTGGAGATAATGACATCTGCCGTGTTGTCGGCTACAGGCAGGTGTTCGATCTCACCCAGGCGAAATTCAACGTTGGTAAACTTGCCACGCTTGGCATTGTTGCGGGCCTTGGAGAGCATATCCGGGGTCATATCAATACCGATCACGTGGCCGGTGCTGCCGACTTCAGGTGAGGCGAGAAAGCAGTCAAAGCCACCACCAGCGCCCAGGTCGATGACGATCTCGCCGGGTTGCAGAGCGGCAATCGCCTTGGGATTGCCACAACCCAGGCCCATATCGGCCCCCTCGGGGACACTAATCAAATCATTCTCGCTGTAACCCAGGCGGGTTGAGATGATGGCGTTGATTGAGGCGTCGTCAGAGACACCACAACAACTGGCTTCCTCTCCACAGCTGGTTCCTTCATTACTGCTATTGGCTACCTCTGCATAGGCGCTACGCACCTGCTGACGGTGATCATCATGTTCACTGGCGGCGGGGGCTACGGGTGATGGTGCACAACAACTGCTATCGGTATCGCTGCAGCAGGAACTGTTTTGGTCATCCATGGTTAATTCTCCAACGAATTTGGGGCGGTAAAAAAGCTGCTCATGGCTTCTAGGACCGCGGGTTCAATCCAACATTCAACACTCTTGCCGCGACGGCGCATCATGATCAGTCCGGCCCTGTGTAGCTCTTTCAGATGATGAGACAGGGTAGAGGGGGCAATGTTCAATCCTTCGCCCAGTGCGCCCACGCTAAAGCTGTTGGCATCGCTGGCATTACAGACCGTGCCCGGCACGCAGCAGGTCGCGAGCCGTTGAAACAGCGCCAGACGGTGGGGATTGCCGAGCGCCTTAAACTGTTCTGATACTTGCTGGATACTATAGTTCGACATGTTTCGAACTATAGAGGTGTTAGTAGGGTCATGCAAACGTTATTTTTTCGGTTATTGTTATGCTTTAGTTAGTGGCTTGCCCGAACAGGTATCGCAAACGCGTCGCGCCACCAACGGTAGCCCGTTCAACCCAGGCGACATGCAAGTTGCCTTGCGTATCCATCACGATACTGGGGTGGGACTGTTCTCCCGGTCCGGAGGCGCCGGCAACTGCCACGTCCTCGCTCCAGTCTCCATCTTCAAGCCAGCTCAACCAGATATCTGTATTGCCATCGCGCTCATCTGTCCATGCCACCACGAGATGACCGTTTGGATGACCGGTAACGGTGCTATGCCACTGGCGGTACGCGCCACCAAAATCATCCTGCACCCGTACATTGCTGGGAAACGTGCCGTCAGCCTGCCTGTTGGCACCATAGATGTCGTAGCCTTCCTGAAAATTTCGTTTGTCTGCCCACACCGCAAACAGGCCGGATTTACCGTAATTCCCAAGGGCGACACGTGCCACACCATGACCTGCGCCGTAAGGCATCTTGGGCCCTTCGGGCTGTTCGCTGATACGCACAGGGTGGGTGAATTCACAGGCCTTGCCGGTCTTGCTTTCTCCCACCATGATGATGGTGTGTCCCGGTCGGCGATCTTCCCAGGCGACAATGATGCGCTCGCCTAATACCGATACGACGGGATAGAGTTGTTCGTTTTTCACTGGTGCCGGGTCGACGATGCAGCTGGATGTCGTGTTTAACTGCAGTTGGTTCTTAACCTGTAACTGGTGCAACATGATGCGTCCATGTCGCTTTGATCTTTCCGAAAGGGCAACCACTATTTGATTGCCGCTTACAGCAAGGCTGGCCTGCGAAGACGCCGTATTGCCCAGCAATAATGCAGGGCCCATATCTTTAGGGCCAATGACGCGGGCGACTACGCGTTCGTCTTCTTCCCAGACAAGGGCAAAACGGTTGTTAGATAATGCGATGATCCCGGGCTCATAGGCTTCACCTTTGCCGCTAATTTTGATTTCCCCGGTAAAACGGGTCTCGTCCCTGGTTTTACGTGCAAGGTAAACCGCCGGGGTGCCTGTATGGTCGTCTTCCCAGACAATCGCAATGGTATTGCCTGACACGGCTATGTTGCGCCTGCCGGCAGATTCGAGATGGTGAAAAATCCCCGGCCCGCTGGTGGCTGTAACGTCTACCGGTTTGTTAAATTCCCATGCCTGGGCAAAAGCAGGGTTGCAGGTCAGCGCAAGGGCGATGGACAGGAATAGCCGGATGGAATATCTCAAGTCGCCCCGACCTTGTTCAGGGCATCCTGAATTTTGCTATCGGCACCCAGTAAATCCTGTTTGCTTTGCACGCCAATGAGTTTATGGATGATCTTGCCATCAGGCGCCATGAAGGAAAAAACAGGCGTAACGAAGGCCTTGTAGCGGGTACCCAGTTCGCGCTCGGTGATACGCTCACCGCTGGGTAGTCGCATGCGTTTGCCGCTCTCTGAGTCAACGTAGGCCAGTATGTAATGTTGTGAATAGCGCTGCTTCACATCCGGATCAGAAAAGGCCTCTTTATTGGTCTTGTCGCAATAGCCACAGCCATATCGCCCGAAGTAAACAAACAGGAGTTTTGCCTCTGCCTTTGCCTGTTTCATTGCCTTGTCAAATGACTGGAAGGGATAACCCTCTGGCGCCTCGGCCAGGAGCGGCTGTGAAAGCAAGGCTATGATCATGAAAAATGTGTACCGAAACATCTGCAACTCCCGGTAAAAGTCTATTGACGAAACATAGCAGATTGACGCCCTGAGTACATGGGTTTCGGAACTCTACGGGGATAAATGTATGATGTTTCGAATTGAAATCGGTTAATCTGCGCAAGCCGGATTTTGGATAAAGAAGGATAGAGATGAGAGTTACGGTAAAACCATTAAGTGAATACCCCTGGCTGATAAGGCCTTTCTTCTGGAATCAGAAAAGGAAGTATGGCGAGGTTCTTCAGCCCGGTTTGCTCTGGGCAAGAGTACCCAAGCTGTTCGGGTCAGTGGCCTTGCTTTATGGGGCGCTGGACAGAAAGAGTTCGCCACTGAGTCCTGTGCTGCGTTCAT
>JAPHTU010000296.1 GCA_026196145.1 Gammaproteobacteria bacterium | reverse complement strand
GGATTGTCATGCAACTTCCTTAAAATTCTTAAAAAATACCTGCCTACCTGATCCCGCGCATCTATCACGCCAACCGTCGGCACACATATCCTACTGATATTTATGGCAATATTTTGTTTTTATTCAAAATGAAATGAGAAAAAGTCAACTTAAACGCTTCCACGCCCACCGCACTCTGGTAACATAAAAGCATACTGTAACATCTAGTTAAATTATAAACCTGTTTATGAATTTGAATGAATACAGCTGGCTGGTATTGGCCGTGTTGGCCGCTGGCCTGTGTGTGCAATTATGGCTGGCCTGGCGGCACATCGGGCATGTCCGCAAACACAATAACCAGGTACCCGACGCCTTTACCAGCAAGATTTCACTCGAGGCCCATCAAAAGGCTGCCAACTATACAATTGCGAAGACCCATCTGGGTGTGGCCAACACTCTGCTGAATGCCGGTGTATTGCTGATCTGGACTTTCGCCGGTGGCCTCGAAATACTGGATCAGCTGTGGCGCACTACCGGCTGGGATACGCTCTATACCGGTACGGCCCTGCTTTTGACATTCATGTTAATCGGCATTTTGATTGACTTGCCACTATCACTCTACTCAACCTTTGTGTTGGAAGAGGAATATGGCTTCAACAAAATGACGTTAAAAATCTTTTTTACTGACATGGTGAAGGGTATTGCCCTGGCCGGGGCTATCGGCACACCTTTAATCATGCTGATATTGTGGCTTATGGAAAAATCCGGCTCTCTGTGGTGGTTTTACGTGTGGGCGGTATGGATGGGATTTAGCCTGTTGTTGATGTGGGCCTACCCAAAATTCATAGCCCCGCTATTTAATAAGTTTGAGCCCCTGGAAGACGAGGAACTCAAAAATCGTATTACCGCCCTGCTGAATAAATGTGGTTTTGCATCCAATGGTATCTTTGTGATGGATGGTTCTACCCGCTCCGGGCATGGCAACGCCTACTTCACCGGATTTGGCGCCAACAAGCGCATCGTATTTTTCGACACCCTGATAAAGAGCCTGAGCGTGGATGAAACAGAGGCCGTACTGGCACACGAACTAGGGCATTTCAAACGCAACCATATAAAGAAAACCATTGCCCTGATGGCTGCAATGAGCCTTGCAGGCCTCGCGATACTGGGTTGGCTAATAGACCAGCCCGATTTCTATACCGGCCTGGGCATAGATACCCCTTCAACCTACATGGGTCTGCTTTTATTTGTCCTGGTGATTCCGTTATTCACCTTCTTTATTTCCCCACTATTCTCGGCCTTCTCAAGGAAAAATGAATTTGAGGCCGATGACTATGCCAAGCAGCAAAGCAATGCAGCGGATCTCGTTTCAGCCCTGGTAAAAATGTATGAAGAAAATGCCAGTACGTTAACGCCTGATCCATTACACTCTGCATTTTATGATTCACATCCGCCCGCACCTGTGCGTATTGCCCGCTTACAAGGAGCATAGAAATGAAAAAGATTTTTGCCGGACTAATGCTTACCGCTATTTTGTGCTCACCACTATCCCCAAACCTGTATGCGGCAGATGGCAAGGCTATCTATAGTAAAAACTGCACGGGTTGTCATGGCACGGAGGTTTTTACGCGCCCTGACCGCAAGGTTAAAAACCGGCCTGACCTACAAAACCGGGTAAGACAATGCAGCTATGCGATTGAGGCCAAGTGGTTTGATGAGGAAATTACGGCAGTTGCAGAATACCTGAACAAAGACTTTTATAAATTCTAGTCATCCCTGATTTCCCCCTAAGATGACCAGCAGACGACTCACCAAACAACAAAGCCGTCGCATCAAACAAAATATCGGGGCCCGCCAGAAGCAACACCGGACTACACACGATAAATCCCTGGGTCCCGAACAATCCGGTCTCATAATTTCTCACCATGGTAAAACTCTTGTCGTCGAGGACGATCAGGGTGGTCGCTATCGCTGCTCATCAAGACAAAATATCGGACAGCCTGTATGCGGTGATCACGTTGTCTGGCAGGCGGCCAATGACCAGGAAGGTGTTATCACGGCGATTAAAGACAGAATCAGCCTGCTGGTACGTCCCGGGTTCGCCGATCGCATCAAGCCGGTTGCCGCCAACATCACCTTGATTTGCATCGTCATTGCTCCTGAACCCGAGCCACAGGAATCATTGATCGACCGCTATCTCGTAGCAGCAGAATACCTCAATATCAAACCTGTCATCCTGTGTAACAAATCAGATTTGCTTGATGCAAAAACAAGGGATGCCTGGCAGGAACGGTTCTCTATTTACCAGAAGCTGGGTTATGAATTACTGACAACCAGCACCAAGCAGGCACATGGCCTGGACCAGCTTCAGCAACGACTACGCGAAAACAACAGTATTCTTGTTGGCCAGTCCGGTGTCGGGAAATCCTCGCTTATCAATTGCCTGATACCTGACCGTGAAGCCCGCGTGAATGAACTTTCTTCCCAGATTACCAAGGGCCAGCATACAACCAGTCATTCCGAACTCTTTCATTTGCCAGACAGGGGAGGAGATCTCATTGACTCACCGGGTGTACGTGACTTTCGTCTGGGCCACCTGGACAGGCAGGCCATTGAACAGGGATTCATAGAGTTCAGGCCACTGCTGGGCCGATGTCGATTCTCGGACTGCATACATGTCAACGAGCCGGACTGTGCAATTTTGGCCGCAGTAGAGAACGGACAGATAAGTGCACGACGTTTTGAGAGTTACCGGACGATTGTAGATTAACTTAAAGGACTAGGTGTTTTTCTCTACAGACCGAAGATCATTGGCCAACTTGTCCAGCACCCCATTGATAAACTTATGCGCCGCCTCTGCACCGTAGACCTTGGTTAGTTCAATTGCTTCATTAATTACTGCGCGATAAGGCACAGAAGGAACATATTTGAATTCATATGCAGCAATGAGTAGTACGGATTGTTCAACCGGATCGATTTCATCGAATGGGCGGCTGAGGTGAGGCGCCATTAAGCCAGATAATTCATTACGCTTGGCTACAGCCCCCTGAAGCAGTTCAGAGAAATACTCTGCATTGGCACTTTGCATTTCCTGATCTTCAGCAAACTGCTTCTCGATATCGTTAACCGGGGCATCGCCACTCATTAGCCACTGATAGATCGCCTGCATTGCCAGCCGACGCGACCGGGTACGCGATGACAGTTTTTTCTTTTTGGCTGGCTCGGACATACCTGGCTATGCACTTAAACAGGTCTAACCAATTTTCTTCATCAGGCTGACCATCTCGATGGCGCCCAGTGCTGCTTCTGCACCCTTGTTACCCGCCTTGGTACCGGCACGTTCTATCGTCTGTTCAATCGTATCGGTTGTCAGGATGCCATTAATGATGGGAACACCATGACGCTGCATGCTTCTGGACAGACCGCTGGCCGACTCGCCCGCGACAATATCAAAATGCGGGGTACTCCCGCGTATCACAGCACCCAAAGCAATAATAGCATCATGACTGCCCGCAGCGGCCAACTTGTCCACGACCAGTGATATCTCAAAGGCACCCGGGACACGAACTATCTGGATATCAGAATCAGCAATACCATGGCGTCGCAATGCATCCACGGCACCTTCTACCAGCGATTCAACCAGAAAGCTGTTGAAACGAGCGACCACAATAGCATAGCGGCCGCTAGCTGTTGAAAAGTCACCTTCAATTGTTTCTATATTATTCATCATTTTTTCCTCTACAGATCCGGTTTCTGGTAGCGGGCATTAAACCCGAACTATCTATTCTACTCCGGTGAAAGATACTCTACGACCTCAAGGCCAAAACCTGATAGTCCATGAAAAACCTTTGGTGAACTCAACACCTTCATCTTGGTTACACCAAGATGGGTCAATATCTGTGCACCGATACCATAAGTTCTCAGTTCCTGCGTAGCCTGCGCATCCTCGACAACATGCGCCGGCTTGTCCTCTTTGGCATGCCCCTGGATGCGTCTAACCATATCTCGCGGGTCAACCTTTTCACATAAAATGACCAACACTCCATGCTCTTCCCGCGCAATACGTCGCATCGCACTTTGTAACGGCCAGCCGCAATGTTCCCAGTCGGCGCCCAGCAAATCACACAGATTGTCCCTGACATGCACCCTGACTGCGGTTGAATCACGATCGGTGATATCCCCATGCACCAGCGCCAGGTGTACGCCATGTTCAATATCATCCTGAAAGGCATGCAGCCTGAAGGTGCCGTATTCTGTCGGCAGATCGCATTCTGCCGCATGTGTAATGGTTTTTTCATTGGTCAGGCGATAATGGATCAGGTCTGCAATGGTACCGATCTTGATATTGTGTTTTGCCGCAACCTTTTCCAGATCAGGACGCCTCGCCATGCTGCCGTCTTCATTGAGGATTTCAACAATAACAGCCGCCGGTTCAAGACCGGCCATGTGCATCAGGTCACAGCCCGCCTCGGTGTGACCTGCCCTGGTCAGGACACCGCCCGCCTGCGCCTTCAATGGAAAAATATGCCCCGGTTGAATGATGTCTTCCGGCTTGGCGTAGGGTGCTACCGCCGCGCGAATCGTCTCCGCACGATCTGCTGCGGAGATGCCGGTCGTCACGCCCTTTGCTGCCTCAATGGAGACCGTAAAATTGGTTGATGTCTGTGAATCGGTATCAGTCACCATCAGTGGTAACTGCAACTGGCGACAACGTTCTTCCGTCAATGTTAAACAGATCAGGCCACGACCGTGGGTTGCCATAAAATTAATGTCGTCAGGTCGCGCCAGGGATGCCGCCATAACAAAATCACCTTCATTCTCACGGTCTTCATCATCCATGATGATCACCATGCGACCATTTTTCAGGTCATCAAGAATCTCTTCGGTTGTGTTTAGTTCCATAGCTTAATCCTAGGCAAATCCATGTTCTTTCAAAAAGCCCTCTGTGATACCACCTGCAGTGGATGCCCTGTCACCCAGCATGAGCCGTTCCAGGTAGCGTGCGACAACATCAACTTCAAGATTCACATGATGGCCTGCCTGCAGTTTTCCCATCGTCGTCACCGTCAGGGTATGCGGCACAATATTCAGATCAAACTGGCTACCGGCAATACCGTTAACCGTCAGGCTAATGCCATCGATACAAATCGAGCCCTTCTCTGCAATGTATTTTGCCAGCTCATCCGGCGCCTTGATAACAAACCGCTCTGAACGGCCATCACTACTGCGGTCAATCACCTCACCAATGCCATCGACATGCCCGCTGACCATGTGACCACCCAGGCGGGTCGTTGGGGTAACGGACTTTTCCAGGTTCACCGCCGAGCCTTTTGTCATTTGCCCGAAAGTCGTGCGCGATAATGTTTCGCCCGATACATCAGCAGCATAGTAATTGCTCCCGAATTCTATAGCCGTGAGGCAAACACCCTGTGCCGCGATACTGTCACCAATCTCAACATCCGACATATCCAGATCGGCCGTACCAATAACGTAACGCGCATCGCTGCCACGTTGTTCAATCTGTTGAATTTCGCCAACTGCCTGAATAATGCCGGTAAACATTGGATAAAGAGCGCCCACTAGTTGAAACAGGACGGCGGATTATACGGTATCAGTGGGCTTTGCAGCACCCAAAGTGCCAAGTTTTTCAGGAATATGTGGGTATTGCGGTAATTTTCCAGTCTTCACCAATCGCCCGAATGTCATTGATCTTGAGCGCAACGCGGTCTGCCATGGCTTCCAGTCCATGAATTTGCACCAGACCACGCGCATTATCCCCCATCAGGTGCGGCGCCATGTAGATAACAAATTCATCTACCAGTTTTTCATTTAACAATGCACCCGCCATACCGGCACCCGCTTCCACCATGACATCGTTTACACCACGCCCGGCCAGTGTCCCCAGCAGATCCGTCAGGGATATCTTGCCGCGATCTTCCTTAATCTGAACGACCTCTGCCCCGGACTGTTGCAGCGTTTCTGCCTGCTCATTAACCTGTAGAGTGGCAATCAACGTTTTTCCCGGCTGATTCAATATTCTGGCATTGGCAGGTGTTTGCAACCTGGAATCACAAACAACCCGTAGTGGTTGCTCTGTATCTTCAGGTATCTGCTGCCTAAGTAACTCGAAATCTTCCACCCGGTAAGTCAGTGACGGGTTATCCGCCAATACCGTACCCGAACCGGTCATCACCGCACCGCTGGCTGCGCGCAGCCGATGCACATCTGCCCTGGCATGTTCACCGGTAATCCATTTGCTTTCGCCGGATGCCATCGCGGTCCTGCCATCCAGACTCATGGCCAGTTTGACACGCACATACGGCAATCCCCTGGTCATGCGCTTGATAAAGCCTTGATTGAGCTGCACGGCCTCTGCCCTCAGCACACCTTCGCTCACTTCGATGCCGGCTGCACGCAGGCGTTCAAGACCCTGCCCGGCAACTTCAGGGTTGGGGTCGCTCATCGCAACCACGACCCGTTTAACGCCAGCTTCTATCAAGGCATTGGCGCAGGGGGGGGTTCTTCCGGTATGTGAACATGGTTCGAGGGTGACATAGGCTGTCGCGCCCGTGGCGTTAGCAGCGGCTGCATTCAGGGCATGGACTTCGGCATGTGGTTCACCGGCCTTGCGATGAAAACCCTCCCCGACAAGCTGGTTATCTTTCACAATAACGCAGCCAACGACAGGGTTTGGTCGCGCCGTAAAATAACCCCGCCTTGCCAGTTGAATGGCGCGTGCCATGTAAGCGCCGTCAGTGGTCAAGGTCACTCTTCCGTATCAATCAGGTCCAGTTGATGATCCCTCAGCTCGGGTGAAGGCACATTTTTTAGTCGCTCGACTTCGTCAGCAAATTCGCCAACATCCTTGAAGTCACGATATACCGATGCAAAGCGCACATAGGCAACATGATCAATCTGCTCGAGTTCATCCATTACCATTTCACCAATCTTGCGGGATTCAATTTCCCGGTCGTCAATGGTCATGAGTTTATGACGAATATGATTGAGCCCCAGCTCAACGTCATCAACAGACACCGGGCGTTTTTCCAGGGCGCGTTGTATACCGGCACGCACCTTACCTTCATTAAAGTTTTCACGTGCGCCATCGGTTTTAATCACACGGGGAAACTGTAGTTCAGCTGTCTCAAATGTAGTGAAGCGGGCAGCGCATGAGGTGCATTCACGCCGACGTCGCACCTGATCACCCTCGGGGGCCAGCCTGGAATCGTAGACCTTGGTGTCCTGGGCACCGCAGAATGGACAGTGCATGATCGTGTATCAGTAATCGTGAGTGAAAAGTTAATCGGTCAGTGCGCTGGCCCTGATGGTTCTTTCACCGTCATCATCATCGACCGCATATACCGGGAAGCTGTAACACAGGACACGTACCTTCTCTCGAATACTCTGGATAATCTTTTCGTCATCCATGTTTTCGATCACATCACACATCCAGTGCGCCAGGCTTTCCACTTCAGCTTCTACGAAGCCCCGTGTAGTGACTGCTGGTGTACCGATACGCATGCCGCTGGTAACGAATGGCGACTGTGGATCATTGGGCACGGCATTTTTATTAACCGTAATGCCGGTTTTACCCAATGCCTCTTCTACCGCCTTGCCGGTCAGACCCTGCTTGATAAAGCTGACCAGAAACAGATGGTTATCGGTACCACCGGAAACCACATCAAAACCACGATCAATAAAGACCTTGGCCATGGTTTGTGCATTGGCTACCACCTGTTGTTGATAGAAGGTAAAGTCAGGCTGCATGGCTTCCTTGAATGCCACTGCCTTGGCGGCAATAACATGCATTAAAGGCCCACCTTGTGTGCCGGGGAAGACCCTTGAGTTCAGTTTCTTTTCGATCTCTTCATTTGCCTTCGCCAGTATCATGCCGCCCCGCGGACCACGCAGGGTCTTGTGGGTGGTAGTGGTCGTCACATCGGCGATCTGTACCGGATTGGGATACACGCCCGCAGCCACCAGGCCGGCCACGTGTGCCATATCAACAAACAGATAGGCACCAACGCTGTCGGCGATATCACGAAAGCGCTGCCAGTCAGCGGTCCGGGAATAGGCAGAAAATCCGCCAACGATAACTTTTGGCTTATGTTCCTTTGCCAGCGCCTCGACTTGCGCGTAATCAATTTCACCATTCTCATCCAGACCATACTGCACGGCATTAAACACGAACCCTGAAAAATTCACCTTGGCGCCATGCGTGAGATGACCACCTTCGGCCAGACTCATACCTAACAGGGTATCGCCAGGTGACATCAAGGCAAGGTAAACCGCCGCATTGGCCTGTGAGCCGGAATGGGGCTGCACATTCGCATAATCCGCACCAAATAACTCCTTGGCCCGGTCGATGGCAAGCTGCTCTGCCACATCGACATATTCACAACCGCCATAATAACGTCGGCCCGGATAGCCTTCGGCATATTTGTTGGTCAGTTGAGAGCCCTGTGCCTCCATGACCCTCGGGCTGGCATAGTTTTCCGAGGCAATCAGCTCAATATGTTCTTCCTGACGGAGCGTTTCGTCCTGAATGGCTCGGAAAAGTTCGTCATCAAATCCTTCAATTGTCATGTCTGGTGGAAACATGTCTAACCCTCTTGTCGTTATACCCTATGCTCGGCATGGTAATCAGCTGTCTAAGCCAGCCATAATAGCAGAATTTATAACCCGCGCAGTGCGTCAATCACAGAAATCGCGTACATCCCCATCAACGTTCTGTAGCGATCAGCGACTGCACTATCCCGGTCCAGGCAGAGGCCAGATTTTCCCGGTTATACCCGCCACCCCCCATGATTAATAGCCGGCCATCTCCATGCTTATCGGCAATATGACATAAACGCTCCGCTGCCTTGGCATGGGCATTTGCAGAAAATCGCATATGGGTGATGGGGTCTCCATCAATACTGTCGGCACCGGCCTGCAGTAATATAAATTGTGGCTTGTGGTGCTCTAGATAGTCTTCAACCTTGCCCCAGCAAAGATCAAATACATCATCACGGGAACCCGGGGGTACAGGTACATTCATTTTCAGCCCCCTTGCCTCACCCTTTCCTGTCTCTTCTGCATATCCAGTCCCGGGGTATAAATACTCTCCATCCTCGTGGATGTCTGCAAACAGAACCCTTGGGTCATCTTCAAAGCCGTAAAACACGCCATCCCCGTGATGCGCATCAATATCCACGTAAGCCACCCGTTGTAACCCATACTCATTCAGCAGGGTCTCAATCACCACACCACAGTCATTAAATGCACAAAAACCGGCCGCCCGATCACGTCTGGCATGATGCAATCCGGCTATCGGTATAAAGGCCCGTTTGCATTTCCCTTGCATAATGGCGTCAACAGCCGCTACACCCGTACCCACGACCGTAGCCGCAGCCTCATAGATGCCTTTGAAGGCAGGTGTATCCCCGCCATCAAGGAACCCATCACCATCAAGCGATCTTGCCTTCACCAGCTCGACATATTCATGCGTGTGAAAACGCTCGATCATGTCCTGCGTAGCAATGACTGGTTCTGCCTCTTCTACATGATTGTGCAACCCAAGCTCGCGATAGCGCTGATTGAAGGCATAAAATCGATCCGGTCCGAATGGGTGATTGTCACCAAATCCGTAACTGGCCAGCGATTCCCCGGTATAAACCCTGATATTCGACATACTAGACCACCAGCACCTCAGAACTAACAGTATCCCCGTTCAGAATTAGCGAACGACCCCGCCCGTCGAAGGTATAACTAAACATGGAAAGAATGCCTATCATCTTCTTGTTTTCCCCCAAGCTCATGCTGGCTAAAAAACCATGCCGGAATACCGATAATCAATGCACCAACCGCTACTAATTATTTACCTGCATCATGCCTATTTAACCATAAGATGCATTTAACTATTATCCACTATCCGCCATAATTAATCGTTTGTATCAAACATAGAACAATCCCCATGGCACAATATATCTACACCATGAATCGTGTTGGCAAGATCGTACCGCCGAAACGCGAAATCCTGAAAGATATTTCATTATCATTTTTTCCCGGCGCCAAGATTGGTGTACTGGGCCTGAATGGCTCGGGTAAGTCCACACTGCTGAAGATTATGGCTGGACTGGATAGCGAGATTGATGGTGAAGCCAGACCCATGCCTGGTATTGATGTGGGATATTTGCCTCAAGAGCCCCAGCTGGATCCGGATAAGGATGTCAGGGGCAATGTCGAAGAGGCCCTGAGTACGTTTACGGACGCCCAGCAGCAACTCGATGCAATATATGCCGCGTATGCCGAGCCCGACGCCGATTTTGATGCGCTAGCCAAGGAACAGGCTCGCCTGGAAAACATCCTGCAGGCCGGGGATGGTCACAATCTGGAACGTACACTGGAGGTCGCCGCTGATGCCCTGCGCCTGCCACCATGGGATGCGGATGTAACCAAGTTATCGGGCGGTGAAAGACGCCGTGTTGCCTTGTGCCGTCTGCTGCTTTCCAAACCCGACATGCTACTGCTGGATGAACCAACCAACCATCTGGATGCCGAGTCTATTGCATGGATGGAGCGTTTTCTGAGCGAATACGATGGCACGGTGGTCGCGGTCACCCATGATCGATATTTCCTGGATAACGTCGCCGGATGGATACTGGAACTGGATCGTGGCCATGGTATTCCCTGGGAGGGAAATTATAGTTCGTGGCTTGAGCAGAAAAGCCAGCGCCTGGAAATGGAAGAAAAACAGGCCAGCGCCCGACAGAAAACCATCAAGCAGGAACTGGAGTGGGTACGCAGCAACGCCAAGGGACGCCACGCCAAGAGCAAGGCGCGCCTGAAACGGTTTGATGAACTCAATTCTGCAGAATTCCAGAAACGCAATGAAACCAATGAACTGTTTATCCCGCCAGGCCCGCGTCTGGGTGACTTGGTGATTGAAGCCAATGGCATTAGCAAACGCTTCGGGGATAGAGTGCTTTTTGAAAACCTGAATTTCAATCTCCCGCCTGCGGGTATCGTAGGCATTATTG
>JAPHTU010000113.1 GCA_026196145.1 Gammaproteobacteria bacterium | reverse complement strand
TTTTCAACAGCCTACTCACTGGTCTTGCCCGCCCGGCATCGTTACACTAGCGCCCCTCTCTACCTACCGTATGATGCGATTTATGGGTCAAACAGCACCGATTCAGGAGTCCCGGCTCTCACAGGAAGCGATCCGTGAGCTGGTGGCTGATGAGCTGATACGGGTCGACCAAACCATTGTCGAGCGCCTGAGCTCGGATGTGGTACTCATCAATCAGCTGGGTAGTTACATTATTAATAGCGGCGGTAAACGCCTACGCCCGCTGCTGGCCCTGCTCGCGGCAAGAGCCTGTGACTATCAGGGAGATGCCCATATCCAGGTCGCAGCCATCATTGAGTTCATCCATACGGCCACACTGCTGCACGATGATGTTGTGGACGCCTCGGATTTGAGGCGCGGCAAGGAAACCGCGAATGCCATATGGGGCAACGAGGCCAGTGTCCTGGTCGGCGATTTTCTGTATTCACGCGCCTTTCAAATGATGGTAGAAATCGACCAGATGCGTGTTCTGGGCATCCTGGCTGAAACCACCAATACCATCGCCGAGGGTGAGGTTATGCAACTCATGAATTGCAACGAACCCGATACAACCGAGGCACAGTATATTGATGTGATCCAGTCAAAAACAGCGAAGTTGTTTGAGGCAGCAACGCGCCTCGGCGCGGTTCTGACTAACAGGGACGATGAAACCGAGGGTTCCCTGGCCAGATATGGCATGCATCTGGGCACGGCGTTTCAATTGATTGATGATGCGCTCGACTACAGCTCCAGCAGCAGCGACATCGGCAAGAATATTGGTGATGACCTGGCCGAGGGTAAGCCCACATTGCCGCTGATTTACGCCATGCGTAACGGCTCGGACGAACAGAAGAATCTCATCAGCGACGCAATCCGCAGTGGTGGATTGGAAAACATCCATGAGGTCCTGCAGATAATTGAATCAACCCAGAGCATCGCGTACACTCGCGAGCTGGCACGGGGAGAGGCTGATAATGCAATTAATAGCCTGGATTGCCTGACTGAAACGCCCTATAAAAAGGCACTGATCGAACTGGCACATTTTGCTGTTGAACGTTCTTTTTAAGGGATTTCACTATCCCAGACCGGTTGCCGGTCTGCTGGATCGCGGCTGTGGGAGCCAAGGTCGGGTCTTCAACTCTCTCACCCCAATCATGGGAATTAATGTTAAGAATAACGGATGCCTGGTGTGAAAAAATTCAATATGAAGCTTTATACCTTGATGTTTGCCACCAGCAGCACCCTGATGCCCTATGGCATGGCATACGCACAGAGTGATAGCCAGTGGGAATGCAATCCAAGCGCCGACTTTCGTTCGTGGGTCTGCCTGAAAGATGGTGAGGCACCGGTCGAGGAGATTCCCGCATCGGTCGCCAGTCAGCCTGAAAAAGCCGCTGAACCTGACTCCGTAACCGTTACACCACTGGCCGCCCCCAAGGTTATCGAGCCATCAGCACCGCTGGCTGAAACCCCGCCGCCACCGGCCTCAGCTGCCGAGCAACCTGTCACGACAGAAGCAGCAGAGATGGCCCCCGAGCCGGCAGAGATCAGCCAGCCCGAAATGGTATCCACAGAACCTGCGGCCAGGCAACCAGAACCACCCGCTCCTCAGCAGGAACAAGTGGATGCGATTACTACCCGTCCTGAATCCGAGCCAACGACTGAACCAATGGCAGAGACAACACTGCCCGAACCAGTGCCTGAAGTCGCCCGATCTGAACCTGCAACCGAACCTGCGGCAGACGAACAGCTGGCGCCGACAGAAAAACTGACTGACAAATACGCACCGATTGAATCTGAACTGGTTTCAGTCAATGAGTCGCTACGCTCATGTGTGGCGATCAACCGCCCTGTCGAGATGGAGGGTGTAGACATACAGAAACTGAGAGAGACATCGCCAACTGAAATTGAGGCAGATGAGGCACAGATCCAGAAAGACAAGAAAACCGTACTCTCAGGCAATGTCAATGTTTCCCGCGCAGACCAGTCACTGCAATCCGAAAGTGTTGTGCTGAACAAGGAAACCAACCAGGCGGATGCCGCTGGCAAGGTGAACTATACCGATAGCCAGATTCAGATTAAGTCCGAACAGGCACATCTCGATTTCAATACCGATGAACACAGTTTTGCTGAGGCCAGTTTTGTGACATTGGATCGCTATTCTCGCGGTACCGCGGGACAGATTCAGACACAAAAGGGAACCCAGGTCGAACTGGACGAGGTCACCTACACTACCTGTCCGCCAGGTCAAACATCATGGCAACTTGAGGCAGAAGAAATCACACTGGACAGTGTCAGTGGTCGCGGTGAAGCCAAACACGCCAAACTTGAATTTTTCGATGTACCCGTGATGTACCTGCCCTACATGACATTTCCTATTGATGATCGTCGCAAGAGTGGCCTGCTGACCCCGCGTATCGGAAATTCCGATAGTCGCGGCTTTGAAGTCACCACCCCCATCTACTGGAATATCGCACCTGACCAGGATGCCACTTTTTACCCAAGATATATGAATGACCGCGGTCTGCAACTGGGCGGCGAATACCGTTATCTTAACGAGAAAAACCACGGGCAGGTCAACATGGAGTACCTGGCTGATGATGATGAATATACTGGTCGAGGTGATAACGACCGCTGGGGTGTAAAATACGAACATGATGGTACTATGTTTGATAACTGGTCCGTCAGTACCCGCGTTCGCAGAGTTTCCGATGACCAGTACTTCGAAGACCTTGGCAGCAGCCTGACGTTATCCAGCACCACACACCTGCATAGCTACCTACGCACTAGCCGCAGCAGTAACAACTGGTCAGCTTCAGGCCTGTTACAGGCGTTTCAGACTGTCGACAGCACCATTGCTGATACTGACGAACCCTATAAATACCTGCCGCGTCTGAACTTTAATTACTGGACAGACCCATTTGCCGAAAGGTTTACCGCCAATATCGAAACCAGCTATTCAAAATTCGATCACAAGAGCAGCGCAAAAGTGACAGGGCATCGGACCTCGCTATACCCGAGCGTTACCTATAACTACGACAAGGGCGGCTACTATATTCGCCCCAAGCTCGGCGTACATTACACCAACTATTCACTGGACAACCAGGGCACCTTGCCTTCCAGTCCTGACCGGTCAGTGCCTATCTTTAGCGTGGATAGCGGGCTTATTTACGAAAAAGAGACTACCCTGCTCGGCAACAACATGCTGCAAACACTCGAGCCCCGCTTTTATTACCTGAACGTAGACGAAGAGAGACAGGATGATATACCGGTGTTCGATTCCGGCCTGTATGATTTCGGCTCTTCCGCACTGTTTCGCGAAAACCGCTTCAGCGGTCTTGACCGGATTGGCGATACCAATCAACTAAGTGTCGCTGTAACCAGTCGGTTGCTGGATGCCGGCGACGGCTCCGAAAAATTGTCAGCAACTGTCGGTCAAATATATTACTTTAGCGACCGCGACGTTACGCTACCCGGCGGTACCCCGGATGAAGATGATGTGTCACCCATTATCGCCGAACTGAATTACCGCCCGTATCGCGAACTGTCCGCCGGTGCCCAGATCCAGTGGGACCCCGAAGAAAGTAATACGGACCGGATGCTTTACCGGGTAAAATACCAGCCTGAAAATGACAAGATCATCAATCTGGCTTACCGGTTTCGCGACACGAATACACAGGATCCAGATAACGTAGCATTGAAACAAACCGACATATCATTCCTGTGGCCGATCGGTGAACAGAAGCGCTGGCATGCCCTGGGCAGATGGAATTATTCACTACGTGATGATAAAACGCTGGACACCTTTGCCGGCGTTGAATATGAAAGCTGCTGCTGGAAAACCCGCTTCGTGGCACGCCGCTGGGTGCATGATGTCAATAGCGATTATGACACTGGCGTTTTCTTTGAACTGGAATTTAAAGGGCTGGGCAGCATCGGTGATGATGTTACCAGCTTCCTTGAAACCGGTATTCTTGGCTATGACCGCCACATTAATGATGAAGACGATGATACGTACTATTACTAAAATCGCACCACTGCTTTTAAGCCTGCTCACTTGCCCGGCCAGCTTTGCACAGAACACAGACCCCGGCATTAGTGACATTGTCGAACTGGATCGTATTGTTGCAGTAGTCAACGACGATGTATTGATGGAAAGTGAACTCACCGTGCGCATGCGGGAAGTCAGCAGGGACCTCAGGGCCAAGGGTATTCCACCACCGCCGGCCAGCATTTTACAAAAACAGGTACTGGAACGTCTGATGCTGCAACGCCTGCAACTTCAGGAAGCCAGAAACAGTGGTGTCCGCATCGAAGACCAGGCACTTAACCGTACTATCCAGAAAATTGCGGAAGGTAATAACCTGACCCTGAAGCAGTTTCGACGCGTACTCGAAAGAGACGGCTTCAGCTTCGCCCAGTTTCGCGAGAATGTGCGCAACGAAATCATGATTGGCCGTGTACGTAGCCGCAAGGTCAAAAACCGCATCAAGGTATCTGATCAGGAAATTGAGCACCTGCTTGAAAACCTGGATAATCGCGGCGGCCTCAGTAATCAGTATCGGCTGGGACATATCCTTATCGCTATCCCCGATGGCGCAAGCACCAGTGCTATACAGCAATATCGGGCCAAGGCCGAAAAGGTCGTTGCCGAACTCAAGTCAGGTGCCGATTTTCGTCAGGCTGCAGCCGCCAATTCAGACTCTCAGACAGCGCTTGAAGGTGGTGACCTGGGCTGGCGTAAGCGCAGTGAGCTACCCAGTGTATTCGAGGATATTGTACCGACAATGGATGTTGGTCAGGTTAGCGACATCATCCGCACTCCCGGTGGTTTTCATATTATCAAGCTAATGGACAGACAGGGCGGTGACCAGGTTATGGTGACACAGACCCTGGTCAGACATATTCTTATCAAACCCAGCGCCATCGTTAGCGAGAGCGATGCGCGTTCCCGGATCGAGCATATACGTAACCGTGTTGCGTCTGGCGAGGACTTCGCACTTCTGGCCAAATCCAATTCTGACGATACCGCCAGTGCAGTTGAAGGCGGCAGCCTGGGCTGGACAACACCCGGCCAGATGGCACCGGAATTTGAAGATGCAATGAATAATACTCGAATCGGTGAAGTCAGCCCGGCATTCCTGTCCCCCTTTGGCTGGCATATTCTCAAGGTTGAAGATCGCCGCAAATATGATGGTACACTGGAATTCCGTCGCAACAAGGCACGAGAAATCATCACCAAGCGAAAGATGGAAGAAGAGCTTGAACTGTGGCTAAGGCGTTTACGCGACGAGGCGTATACGGATATCAGGCTTAACGAAAATACATAGCAGGCTGTTCAGGCATTGACAGCCTCTTACTAAAACATCATGCCCCAATTACCCCGGCTGCTTATCACGCCCGGTGAACCTGCCGGTATCGGTCCGGACATCTGCATCCAGCTTGTACAGGACACTGTTGCTGCCAGGCTGGCGTTTGTCGTCGATCCTGAAATTATCAGGCAACGGGCAGAACAACTCGGTCTGCCTGTTGAAATCATTAGCTGTGACCCTGAGCAGTCCATCCCCGTGCACCAGGCTGGCACTTTTCCCGTCATTCCCATTGAATGCCCGCAACCTGTCATTGCCGGTCAGCTAAATAAGGGCAATGCACCTTATGTCTTGCAGACACTTGATTGCGCCATCGACATGGCCATCAGCGAGCAGGTTGATGCCATCGTTACCGCACCGGTTCACAAGGGCATTATCAATGATGCCGGCATCGAATTCACCGGCCATACCGAGTGGTTGGCCCAACGTACCAATACCCCACTCCCTGTCATGATGCTGGCAACCGAAAATTTACGGGTGGCACTTGTTACCACCCACCTGCCCCTGCAACAGGTCAGCCAGGCAATCACCCACTCTCGACTCGAGTCGGTTATTCGCATTCTGCATGAAGACCTGTTGTATAAATTTCATATTCAGGCCCCACGCATTCGGGTTTGCGGCCTCAATCCCCATGCCGGCGAAGGTGGGCATCTTGGGAGGGAAGAAATTGAAACAATGGAACCTGTCATTCACCAACTTAGGCAGGAAGGGCTGGATATTGATGGCCCGGTGCCAGCCGATACGGCCTTTCTGCCCGATACCCTATCGGATACCGACGCCATACTTGCCATGTATCACGATCAGGGTCTGCCGGTACTAAAGTACAGCGGCTTTGATCAGGCAGTAAATATCACACTGGGGTTACCTATCATCAGGACCTCGGTTGATCATGGCACGGCACTGGAGCTTGCCGGTACTGGTAATGCAAATGCATCAAGCCTGATAGCCGCCATCAAGATGGCTGGCGAAATGACAACACTATATGACTAGCCCGTCAGGAAGGTCTACATCGTCCTGGCATCACATATCCTGGTCGCTGTTGCCACATAATGTGTTTTATCCGACGACATGAGGTTCTAAACATGAAAAATCTACTCAGCGTCCTGGCCCTGGTATTGGTCATTTTACCGGGTTCTGCGGCATCAGACGAAAATGGAATTGCCCCGGCTTACGAGGTCAGGCCTGTCGGCTGGGTACGAAAAGCCAACGACAGGACCATCATAGAAATAGACAAGCAATACCAGGCGGCCTTGCTCGGTGTCGACAAACTGGACGAAATCTGGGTTTTATACTGGTTTGATCGCAACGACTCTCCGCAGCAACGGGCCATTCTCCAGGTTCATCCACGCCGTAATCCCGAGAATCCGTTGCGTGGTGTATTTGCCACACGTGCACCGGTCCGTCCCAACCTTATTGCCCTGAGTCGATGCCGGGTCATTTCCGTTCAGGACAACATAATCGAAATAGACTATATCGACGCCTTCCCCGATACACCGGTGCTGGACATCAAGCCCTGAACAAGCATGGGTTCAACCCGGCGAACAACAAATGATATAATTCGGCCAATCACTGATATGGTCAAATGAACATAGGCAGGTATCTCAAAGCGACTATATATTACATCATATCTGTCACTGGTGTGATGCAATATCATATGGAGTTATTCAATTAAGTCTTGATTCAGGAACCGAAATAAGAAATTCTATCCTTTAAAAGAAATGAGGGTTTCAATCCTCAGCATCACCGATTTTCCGTTATGGAGTAAAATATGAAACATTATGTTCTTGCTGCAGTGTTTAGTTCAATCACGCTAGCCATGTTCAACCCGGTTTGGGCTGGTAATACAATCCCATGTCCTGATCTTTCCGAAGCCATGCAGATTGGCGACTGCCCGATAGAGGATGATTTAAGGCACATGTTTAACAAGGGCTGTGGAGTCGAGCGTGACCCAACCGCCAAGAAACCGGAACTCTGTGACTCCTACGCAGAGTTCAAGCGTCGCAAGAATACA
>JAPHTU010000319.1 GCA_026196145.1 Gammaproteobacteria bacterium | reverse complement strand
TTGTGCAGCTTGTTCGGCTTGTTCGGCTTGTTCGGCTTGTTCGGCTTGTGCAGTGAGTGATTCTGATTGTGTGGCTTGATAGTTTGGCCGCACCGTTTGGTTTGTCATAACGGAATATTGATAGAGACCAGACAGTACCAAAATTCCGGCAATTACCGCAGCCAGCGGTTTGTACAGTGAGAAAGTGGGATGTCGGGCGTTGCTGAATTCACTATCCGCTACAGCTTGCCGTGCATGCTGGCGGCTAACGGTATGTGTATTTTGGGCAAAAGCCGCCATCAGTGCCTTGTCAGCCAGGATATTGACCCGGCGCGCCAGCCCCTGTGATACCTGGCTAAAAACCTTGATCGCCTGTGGCGAAAAAACATTCGGGCCACGATAGCCGACATGCTGCATACGGTAATTCAGGTAGTCGCCAATATCGCTCATGCTAAATGGCGAAAGATAAAAGCTCTGGGTAATACGTTCCTTTAGCTGACGAATATTTTCTGCGCCCAGATTGGTGTCGAGTTCGGGTTGCCCGAACATGACCATTTGCAGCAGCTTGTGCTGACCGGTTTCCAGATTGGATAGCAGCCGAATTTCTTCCAGTGTATCCAGCGGCATGCGTTGAGCTTCCTCGATAAACACCACAACCTGCTGGTTGCTGGCGTGCTTTTGCAGTAGCGCCTCCTGCAGGGCCTGCATAACGTTTAGACGATTGGCGTCCTGTGCAACCGGTAGTTTCATTTCGAAGGCAATGGCATGCAGAATGTCATCCGCCGAAAGGCTGGGGTTGGCGAGGTAGACGATTTCGACACTGTCAGGAAGTTCGACTTCCAGCATACGGCAAAGCATGGTTTTTCCACTACCGACTTCGCCGACGACCTTGATGATGCCTTCACCACTCAGAATGGCGTATTTAATGGCGCCCAGTATGTCGCCACGAGTGGCACCTTGGTAAAACAGATGAGTGTCTGGTGTGATCTTGAATGGCGCGGCATTCAGTCCATAGTGCTCATGGTACATATGCTCACAACTCGTCAGTTTGTATTGCTCCGGATGTGCATATTATGTCATACGATTTGTACGGGAAAAGCGATATTTAATGACATACAGGAAAAATGGCAACATTTCATGCCGATAGCTTCATAAAGCCCGGCTTTGCAGGGTAAGATGTCGCCCCATGAATAATCAGCACCTTCAGGTTAAACAGCTCGCCTGTATTCGCGGCGACCGGCATCTGTTTTCTGAACTCGATATCCGGCTGGATAGCGGGCAATTGTTATATCTTCAGGGGCGTAATGGTTCGGGCAAGACCACTTTGTTGAGGACATTGTGTGGTTTGTTTCATCCGGATGAGGGTGAGGTACTTTGGTGCGGTAAAAAAGTCACTGAACTGGGTGAACTGTTTTACAAGGATATATTGTTTGTCGGTCATGCGGCCGGCATCAAGCTGGAGCTGACGCCGTTAGAAAACCTGCGTATCTATATGCGCCTGCATGAGCTTGATGTTGCTGAAGATGCGCTCTGGCAGGCACTACAGGATATCGGCCTGAAGGGTTTTGAGGACCTGCCTGCAAGAATGTTGTCAGCCGGCCAGAAACGACGTATTGCGCTTGCGCGATTATTAATCGACAAGGCCGCATTGTGGATTCTGGATGAACCGTTTACTGCACTGGATGTTGTCGCGGTCGATCTTTTACAGTCAATCATCGCGCAACACGTATCTCGTGGCGGCATGGTGATACTGACCACGCACCAGGAAGTGCAATTACCTGACCATCAGGTGCAGCGCCTGAGATTGGGAGATTAGATGTTTTCATCCCTGAAAATGATCGTATTGCGGGACCTGATGCTGGCAATGCGCCGTAAGACCGAGGTGCTGACCACTCTATTCTTTTTTATCATCGTGATTAGCCTGTTCCCGCTAGGTATTGGATCGGACAAGCAGATTTTGATAAAAATCGCGCCGGGTGTGGTTTGGGTGGCGGCATTGCTGGCCTCAATGCTGGCGCTGGAGCGTCTGTTTGCCGCGGATTACGACGATGGCACGCTGGAGCAAATGTTACTGATACCGCAGCCGGTTTTTGTGCTGGTGCTGGGCAAGGTGCTCGCACACTGGTTTTTGACCGGCTTGCCACTGGTATTGGTGACGCCGCTGGTCGGTTTGCAGTATCAGTTACCTGATGTCGCCATATACAGCATGATGCAGTCATTATTGCTTGGCACACCGATTTTGAGCCTGATCGGTGCTATCGGCGCGGCACTGACCCTGGGAGTGCGCGGGGGTGGGATATTGCTTTCTCTTTTAATCCTGCCGCTGTATATTCCCGTGCTGATCTATGGTTCTGGTGCAATTGAGGCCAGTATGATGGCGGGTGCACCGGTGCAGTCTTATCTTATGTTAATGGCTGCCTTTGCAATTATTGCCATAATTTTTGCCCCCTGGGCGACTGCGGCAGCGCTAAAGATTGCTGTCGAGTAGCTAATTCAGATATTTGTCGTATACCGATTTAGAGAGTGTTGTGAGCGTAAACTGGTTTAAATATTCATCCCCTGTGACTTTTTATCCACTGGCGGGCAAGTTATTACCATGGTTTTTGTGGCCGGCTGTGGTAATGACTATCGGAGGCTTGTACTGGGGCTTTTTCGAAACCCCGGATGTGCTCAGTGACCAGAAGCAGTATTACCGGATTATCTTTATTCATGTGCCTGCGGCCTGGATGTCCATGTGGTTATATATAGTAATAGCCGGCTGGAGCCTGGTGGGGCTGATCATGAATACCCGTCTGTCCTACATGATGGCAGCGGCCACTGCACCGACCGGGGCGGTATTCACCTTTATTGCGCTATGGACCGGTGCTTTTTGGGGCAAAACCAGCTGGGGAACGTGGTGGGACTGGGATCCACGCATGACTTCAGAGTTGATCCTGTTATTCATTTATATTGGCTATATGGCCCTGCAGGCGGCAATTGACGATACTCGCCGGGCGGATAAGGCGTCAGCCATACTGGCACTCGTGGGTGTGTTTATGATTCCGTTGATTTACTGGTCGGTGAATTGCCCGGATCCCAATCAATGCACGGCCCTTCATCAACGCTCGTCAATGGAGTCCATAGAGCCCAACATCCTGTGGTCCATGCTGGTGATGACGCTGGCTTTCTGGAGTTATAGCTTTTACGTGATTTTCAAACGGGTGCGTAATACGATTTTGGAGCGAGAAAAACATGCCGATTGGGTGAACGAGTTACCGGAAATACGGTCTAACGCCAGCGGCATATAAGAGGTATCAGATGGAACGAATTATTGCAGAATACGGGTTTTATCTTGGCTGGTCATTTGGCTTAACAGCATTTCTAATGATAGGGGAGCCAATACTGATCAGCATGCAAAGACAGTCAGTTTTACAACGTCTACGCAGAATTGTACGTAGCCGCGAGGCCAATTGATGAAACCCAGGCATAAACGAATCATATTTGCTGTTATCGGCCTGATTGGTGTGGTTGCCGCATCTGCGCTGGTGATCACGGCTTTTCGTAGTAACATCGCCTATTCATTCTCACCCAGCAAGGTGCTGGCTGGTGAAGTGTCCGTCGGACAGACCTTTCGACTTGCCGGCATGGTACGAGAAGGTAGCCTGAAAAAAGCACCTGATAGTTTAGAGACCAAATTTGTTGTAACTGACAATGCAAAAGACCTGACAGTTAGTTATACCGGCATCCTCCCGGATCTGTTTAAGGAAGGGCAAGGTACAGTAGCCAAGGGAAAAATGCGTGAAGATGGCGTGTTCTATGCTGAGGAAGTACTTGCCAAGCATGATGAATCCTATATGCCACCTGAAGTCACCGAAGCCATGCAGGCTGTCGACGTGGATAAAGCCAGCCAGTCAGTAAAGTAACTATTTAGGGTTAATTATGATTCCTGAGATCGGACATTTTGCACTGGTGCTGGCGCTGTTCATTGCACTCATTCAAACCGTTATGCCGATTGTTGGCGCCTATCGAGGCATCCCTGAACTGATGGCGATGGGTAAACTGGCTGCCCAGGCGCAATTGCTGTTTGTTGCCATCGCCTTTGCCATGCTGACCTGGTCCTTTATCGAGAATGACTTTAGCGTGGAATATGTCGCGGCAAACTCCAACAGCGCACTACCACTTGAATATCGGATTTCGGCGGTATGGGGTGCACATGAGGGTTCTTTGTTGCTTTGGGCCCTGATGCTGTCACTCTGGACGTTCGCGATAACCGTATTCAGTAAATCCCTGCCGGAGCATTTTCTGGCACGTGTGATGGGCGTGTTGGGTTTCGTCAGCGTTGGTTTCCTGCTCTTTATCCTGTTGACCTCAAATCCTTTTGATCGTCTATTTCCGGCGGCAATGGACGGGCGCGATCTTAATCCCCTGTTACAGGATCCCGGACTTATTATTCATCCGCCCATGCTATATATGGGATACGTTGGTTTCGCGGTGGCCTTTGCCTTTGCGATTGCGGCTTTGCTGGGCGGACACCTGGATGCCACCTGGGCACGCTGGTCACGACCCTGGACGACCGTATCCTGGGTATTTCTGACCCTTGGAATTGCGCTGGGTAGTTGGTGGGCCTACTACGAACTGGGTTGGGGCGGTTGGTGGTTCTGGGATCCGGTAGAAAACGCGTCCTTTATGCCGTGGCTGGCCGGCACCGCGCTAATGCATTCACTGGCCGCTACCGAAAAGCGTGGCGCCTTCAAGAGCTGGACGGTACTGCTGGCGATACTGGCTTTTTCATTGAGTCTGCTGGGCACCTTTCTGGTGCGTTCCGGTGTGCTGGTTTCGGTACATGCCTTTGCCAGCGACCCGGCCCGCGGTGTCTTTATCCTCGCA
>JAPHTU010000009.1 GCA_026196145.1 Gammaproteobacteria bacterium | reverse complement strand
TGGTTGTACTTTCCTATCTTGTCGAGACAGAAATCCTGCTCGAGACCCTGGCCGCCTTTCTGACGATGGCCACACCTACCCGTACCGATGAGATGATTGCGCACCTGGAAACATTTCTGGCGAACTGGAAGGTGATCGGTGCTATCGGGTTTTTGTTATTGCTGTTTTTCAGCTCGCTGGCGTTTACGGTGCTGGAAAATGCCATGTCGACCATTTTTTTTCACCGGCAGCTCAAGCACAGCCGCCATTTCCTGGTATAGGCAATCATGCCGTACATTTACATCCTGCTGCTTGCCGCGGGGTTCCTCGTGGTCAGTTTAATGGCCAGCTGGTTACATCAACACAGCACGGATACCTCGTCCTTGTTTGGATATGAATTCAATATGACCCAGACCACGGCAACGCTGCTGTATGTTGTGGGTGTGTTTGGTGAGGTTTTGCTGCTGACCTCGGTGTACCTGGTCATGCCGCTGGGCCAACTGGCATGGTCTCATGCACTGGTGGGTGGCGTTGCCGCCACGGCACTATGGGAAATCACCCGGCATATCCTGATCTGGTATTTTTCCACGCTTTCTTTTGTCAGCATCATCTATGGTTCTTTCGCAACCACGATCGTGATACTGCTCAGTTTTGAATTCGGCGCCATCATACTGCTGCTGGGTGCGCAGGTTATTGCCGAGTATGAGCGCATCGATCATGGTGGTGTTACACCCCGGAACTGAGTATCCGGGGCCTGAGAGTAAACTGGGTGTAGAGAATGATTGATTGGTTGAACATACATGAATAACAATTTCCAGGAAATCGCCCGCGAAGCCGCCCGCGCGGATCAGATATTCCATATCGAGGATATTCAAACCCTGTGGAGTGGTTACGGCAAGATCATGCGTTATGGACTGCGTGGCGTTGATCGTGAGCGTGTGGTCATTAGCGCTTGAAAAGACCCAAAATGGGGCCTATAGTACCCAAATTGGGTCTCTTTTCTATAGTGATATGACGACAACATCCGTTAGCGACGCTTTGTTTACCAAAACCCAGCAACGGGTATTGGGGTTGCTTTACGGCCAGCCTGGCAAAAGCTTTTATACCAATGAAATTGTACGCAGGGCCGACATGGGGCGTGGGACTATTCGGCGTGAACTCGACCGTCTGGTTTCGGCAGGTCTGATATTGATTTCCCATGAAGGAAACCAGAACCACTATCAGGCCAACCCGGAGAATCCGATTTATAGCGAACTGGTTGGCATCGCCCGCAAGACATTCGGCATAGCAGATGTGATTCGGATGGCCATTTCGCCGCTTGATGCGCAGATCAAGACATCATTTATCTATGGTTCTATTGCGAAGGAAACCGATACGGCACATAGTGATATTGATCTATTAGTGGTTTCGGACTCGCTCGCTTATGGTGAGTTAATGGAAGTTCTCTCTAAAGCGAGCTTGTCATTGAGAAGAGAAATTAACCCTTCCATTTATTCTGTACGTGAGTTGAAAGAAAAACTCAAACAAGGGAATGCATTTATTACCCGTATACTCGAACAACCCAAGATCTGGGTAAAAGGCAGTGAAGATGACCTTGGAACACCTGGAAAATCTGGTCAGGATTAATCAGCTTAAGTCTGAGCAACCCGATCAACAGGAATTCAATGGCCTGGTTCGCTCAGCACGCAACCGACTAAGTGATGCGAGGCTTGAAGGCCTGTCGGTCGATGGCAAGTTTCTATCAGCGTATGGTGCAGCGCATGCACTGGCGACTGCTGCATTACGTTGGCATGGGTATCGTTCAGAAAATCGTTATCTGGTATTTCAATGTTTGCAGCATACGGTGGGCCTGGACAAAGTAAAATGGCTGGTGTTGGATCAATGCCACAAAAAAAGAAATATCGCGGAATATGAAGGGCAACTGGAGGTTTCATCCCAACTGCTCGAAGAACTTATCGGTATCACCTCGGAACTCCTGCCTTTAGTTGAAAAGCTCGGGCCGATAAATACATAGTAACTATGAGGAGTATCAAACTCATTTGGTTTGGTGCGTCTTTTACGGAATATATGCATGAATAATACTTTCCAGGAAATCGCCCGCGAAGCTGCCCGCGCGGATCAGATATTTCATATCGAGGATATTCAGACCCTCTGGAGTAGCTACGGCAAGATCATGCGTTACGGTTTGCGTGGTAGTGATCGTGAGCGGGTGGTGATAAAGCATGTAAAGCTGCCGGATCAGGCACATCATCCGCGGGGCTGGAATACCGATCTCTCGCATCAGCGAAAAATAAAGTCTTACCATGTCGAGAGCGCCTGGTATCGGGACTGGAGCAAGATGTGTGATGAGCGTTGCCGTGTGCCGCATTGCCTTGCCCTTGAGGAAGAGGAGGACGAATTCCTGATGGTGTTTGAAGATCTCGATGCCAGTGGCTTTCCGGTGCGCAAGGAATCTGTATCGATGCAGGAGATGCAGGTGTGTCTGCGTTGGCTGGCCCACTTTCATGCCACCTTTATGGGGCAGGCGCCCGCCGGGCTTTGGGAAGTGGGTACCTATTGGCATCTGGATACCCGGCCCGACGAGCTGGCGGCGCTTGAGGATAGAGAATTAAAGACGGCAGCGGCTGCAATTGATCAGGCGTTAAGTGCGGCCCGTTACCAGACATTCGTTCATGGTGATGCCAAGCTGGCCAACTTCTGTTTTTCCCAATCGGGCGAGCAGGTGGCAGCGGTTGATTTTCAGTATGTCGGTGGTGGCTGTGGCATGAAGGATGTGGCGTACTTTATTGGTAGCTGCCTCTACGAGGAGGACTGTGAGCGATATGAGGCTACCTTGCTCGATTACTATTTTGCCCAACTTAGAGAGGCCTTGATGGAACGTGGCAGTACTGTCGACCCTGATGCGGTTGAGCAGGAGTGGCGAGTGCTGTATCCGCTTGCCTGGACTGACTTCCATCGCTTCGTGAAGGGATGGAGCCCCGGCCACTGGAAGATTCACGGCTATAGCGAGCGTATTGCCAGGGAAGTGGTGAGCCAGATGAATCTGCGGTCTGCCTGATTATGAAACTCTCCACAGACGATCTGTTATCTATACAGAAAATTGCCATCACGGCCGCGACCGAGGCGGGTCGAATAATTGCTGACCATGCAGGCAAAAGGGTAAACGTTCAACATAAAAGCGGTGGTGATAGCCTGGCCGCGCAGGTGGTAACCGAGGTGGATTTGCTCAGTCAGGAGACGATCCTGAAGCACTTGCGGCCCACCTGTGAACAGTATGAACTTGCCTTGTTAACCGAGGAGAGTAGCGACGACGGGTCGAGACTGGAGAAGGACCACTTCTGGTGTATCGACCCACTCGATGGCACGCTCTCCTTTATTGAGTCGACACCCGGATACGCCGTTTCTATTGCACTGGTTTCGCGGGCGGGTACACCGCTTATCGGTGTTGTCTTCGACCCGCTAACCAATACCCTGTATTCCGCCGTTCAGGGGCAGGGCGCCATGCGTAACGGCCAGCCCTGG
>JAPHTU010000255.1 GCA_026196145.1 Gammaproteobacteria bacterium | reverse complement strand
CAGGTCTTGTCTTTTGCCTTTTTCTGGCCTTATTGTTTGCTGCGCTGGATCTGATGAAAGAGTTGATGTTATAGGTCTGTGTATCAGGAGAAACCGGTTCTGACATCAGGAATACCCAATCTCCCTTAGCTGAGTGCAAACACTACCTGCTTGTCTTCCACGCTGATTATTACCTTGCTGCCAGATGTGCACTCGCCCTTGACGATCTTCATTGCCAGCGGGTTTTCTACCTGACGTTCGACTTCGCGCCGTAGTGGCCGTGCACCGTAGACGGGATCAAATCCATCACGAGCGAGCTTATCAATAACCGCCTCGTCTATCTGGAGTTCGATGCCGTTTTCCTGCATACGGCCGGTTAATTCATTAATAAATAACCAGGCGATCTGCCTGACCTGATCCTTTTCCAGGTAGTGGAAGACGATGATGTCGTCCAGGCGGTTAAGAAATTCGGGTTTAAACAGTTTCTTCACTTCGAACATCACCAGTTGCTTCGCCTCTTCATAGCCGGGTGTTTCAGACTTGATGAAGCCGATAGGGCGTTTGTCAGGTGACAGGGCTTCGGTACCCAGGTTGGAGGTGCCGATGAGGATCGTGTTGCGGAAAGACACAGTACGTCCCTGGGCATCGGTCAGTTGCCCGTCTTCCAGTATCTGTAACAGCATATTGAACACATCGGGATGGGCCTTTTCGATTTCATCCAGCAAGACGACGGTATATGGATTGTGTCGGACTTTTTCGGTGAGCTGTCCGCCTTCGCCGTAGCCGATATAACCCGGTGGTGCGCCGATCATCTTGGAAACCTCGTGGCGTTCCATGTATTCAGACATATCCAGGCGCACAAGGCGGGTTTCATCATCCAGCAGGAATGCTGCCAGGGATCGTGCCAGTTCTGTCTTGCCTACACCGGTGGGCCCCAGGAAGAGAAAGGAGCCGATGGGTCGTCGAGGTGATGTAATACCGGCCCGGTTACGGCGGATTGCACCGGCCGCGGCGATTACGGCATCATCCTGGCCAATGATGCGCTTGTGCAGATTCTCCTCCATGCGCGCCAGCTTGTCTGCCTCCGATTCCACCATGCGGGAGACCGGGATGCCCGTCCAGCGTGATACCACCTCCGCGATGTCATTAGCGGTTACATTAGTGTCCACATTACCGCGTCCTTCTTCCCACTGCTGTCGGGCGTTTTTTAGTTGATCTTCTACCTTAAGAATATCCATCTGTAGCTGCGCAGCCTGCTCGAACTCCTGGGCATTGAATGCAGCCGTTTTTTCCTGCAGTAGTTTCTGGTTCCGTTGTTCAAGGTCCCTGACGTCATGGGGGATGTAAATGTGGCGGATATGCTTGCGCGAGCCGGCCTCATCCAACAGGTCGACCGCCTTATCCGGTAGATGCCTGTCGGCGATATAACGCTCGGAAAGCTTGACGGTAGCCTCTATCGCTTCGGGGTCGTAATGCACCTGGTGGTATGTTTCATAACGTGATGCGATGCCTTGCATGATGCTGATACTGTCGGTCACACTCGGTTCACGTACCATGATCGGGTGGAAGCGTCGTTCCAGCGCCTTGTCCGTTTCCACGTGTCGATGGTATTCATCAATGGTATCCGCACCGATGACCTGCAGGTCACCTTGTGCGAGGGCAGGTTTCATCAGGCTGGGTGCATCAATGCCACCTGCGCCGGAACCCAGACCCACCACGGTATGTAGCTCATCGAGGAACAGGATTACCTGTCCGTGTGCATTGATCACGGCATCACGTACCGCCTTGAGTCGATCCTCGAATTCACCGCGCATCGAGGCCCCGGCAATTAGTTCACCCATCTCCAGTGACAGGATGCGTTTGTTCAACAGGGTGTCCGGCACGTCGGCATCGGCGATTTTTTGCGCCAGGCGCTCGACAATTACAGTCTTGCCGACACCGGCCTCTCCAATGAGCACTGGATTGTTTTTCTTGCGCCGCGACAAGGTCTGAGTGAGCTGATTGATTTCATCCTCCCTGCCGATAACAGGATCCAGCTTTCCTAGACGGGCCAGTTCAGTCAGGTCGCGCGTGTATTTGACCAGCACGTCCTCCGTGGTTTCGTCATCGTCGTTGTCGATGGTTCGACCGGCTCGTAGATCCTTCAATGCCTTGGCGGCATCCGCATGATTGATGCCGGCCTGTTGCAGTATCTCGCTGGTATGTCCCATGCTGGGATCAAATATCGCCAGAAACAACGTGCCCGTTGAGATGTACTTATCTCCCATGTTGCGGGCCTCATCGTGTGCGATGCGAAACAGCTCGTTGAT
>JAPHTU010000001.1 GCA_026196145.1 Gammaproteobacteria bacterium | reverse complement strand
CATCATTATTTGAAGGCACAAACTTCCCACCCACCCTGGAAAAATCTGTTTTCAGAGAGACAAACAGTCTTCTTTCATTCTCTATATCAGACAGTGCGTTATAGCCATCCAGGTAATCAACCCGTAACTCAATGCCCGGCTTGAATATTTTATTCCAGGATAACTGGTATCCAGTGCTGCTGCCGTTATAACTCACACCGGTCTGCCAACGCTCGTTGTGGGTTCCATAGGGATACCAGTTTAGTCGGCCACTTAGTGTGTATTCATCAGTATCTTCGTTATATAAATAATTAAAATCAAAATCCCGATAGTCTGACCACTTGTAAAGCAACTGTGCCGATAACAGGTCTTCCTCGTAGATAGATGTCAGCTGGGTATTATCCGTGAGCCGGTAACCTGCCGACAGTCGATAGTTTCCATCCTGGTTAGGTACGGCGCTCAAGCTCAGGGAAGACGCAAGATTAAGGTATCCGGCCGGTAACAAAAACTCCGTCTTTTCCCCACTCTCTACTTTCGCGGCCCTGCCGATCAGACCAACACTTAATTTGGTAGAAAGCTTGAGGAAGGTACGCAACCTGACGTCATGAGTGTCAGGTGATGTATCAGTACTATAGCCTTCCTCCTTTGCTGTTAAGCGCAAGTTGAAGTCCCACCGGTCTCCATTTCCCTGTAATTCACTCACCAGTCCAAGAGCACTGCCCCTGACTGCACTATCCACAGCCATCGCCCATTTGGTACCCAGGCTCATCTGACCACCGACCATGATTTCTGTATCGCCATCTGCATTCTGCTGAATGGCGGACTGAACTGTGACTTTATCCGAAATGCCATAACGCGCCCCGACAAAACCGGCAAAATGCCCGTCATCCGGCTCCTCGTTATCACTCAGTGGATTACCCGTTTCGCCGATACCAGCCCGTAGCAGCATTTCTCCCTGTTCAAGGGGACGGCCCAGGGTCGTTTTCGTATAATCCAGAATTTGCACCGGCGCATCCGCAAGACTGTATCTATATACGTATATCTGAACCTGCTGAAAATCATTGGCAACCTGGGGAACATCCCTGAAAGTATACTGACCATCCAGTGAAATCCTGACACGTGCCTGGGGTACATCATCAATACGTAATTCGGCGATACCTGCCGGCGGCCCATCACCCCGGCTAATATCGCGTTGTAACTTTTTATCATCATCAATAAACTGATCGAGATTTGTCTGCCCCTCGAAATCAGTATATTCCTGAATATTCGTATTACTGTAGGCCCATTGGGCCCCTGTATAATCCTGAGAACTCAACAAACTATTGAGATTGGCATAGTTTGTCCCCAGGCGTAACACCGAACGATCATATACTCGGTTCCAGTAATAAAGGTCTAGCTCGTGCTCACGCTCATCTGTATTATCGCCCTGAAACCGTGTCGCCCAGGTACCCTCTCCCTGCCTGCCACCTGACTCAACATAATAATCCCACATATCTTTTGAGTCCCCAAAGGTAGACAAATAATTATTCTCTATATTAAGGAAACTCAAGGCCCCTGAAGGAGCTAAAACATCTGCCACCGGATGACTTTTAGCCTGTTTATCTGGAGACTCGCCAAATAGTGGGGCGCCCGGTCTCCAGGGTACAATCAGTGAAATTGCATAAAGCGAAGGTGAGAATGACAACTGGATCTTCGTCTTATCTTTTAGTAACCCGGATGAAAGGTAATGCTCACCCTGGTATAACCCGGAATCTTCCATAGGTGCAGTGACATTCCCTATCGGTGTTCTGATCTGTATACCCTGACCGGAAAACTCCACGCGTATTCCGACCAGTTCCTGCAACTTTGGCACGGGGATCCAGTATTCATCACCACGGCGCAAGACCTCAATCGTCTCTGACTCGACACGGTTTACATAAACACCCGCCACAACCGGTACTGCCTCATCCAGTGACTGAATCTGGTCAGATTCAGCGGCATGTAGCGATTGCATACCCAGACAAACCAACAGGCACCACCAGAATAGCCAATACCCTGAGTACTTACGAAAAGCACCCAACGTATGCAAATATGCTATGTGCAAGTTAGCGTTGATTACTCGGTACTTCAGTTTGATCTACACAAGCCCAATAAGGGCTGCTTATTTTGAGATGGTTATCGGGAAGACCTTACTAAAGGCTTTTTCAGCCAGCTTCCCCTTGGCCAGCAAGACATACTCTCCCGGTTCTTCCGGCATCAAAACCGATACCGGCAAGGCCCGCTGCGTATTCGGCAGTACAGGGGTAGTCGGTAAATTTTGTACTTGTACAACATCCTCAGGAATGACTCCATTCTTACCACGAACATTGTAAAACGCCACCTTGTCCTCACCAGGAAAGCCCTTCTTTGTCCACAAGGTGTATTGGCCATCAAGTCGGACATTGGCATTGCCCACACTCTCTATATCGAACAATAACGTGCTTTTTTTCTGATCCTGCCTTAGCGTCAGGCTTTTCAATCGGCCCTCCCGAATTATCTTCCCCGCCAACCCGTAGACCGCCACCCCTAAACGGAACTTAACTCTTACCTCTTCCGGAGAAAGCTTATCTGGTAGCTGCTCTTCAAAATAAATCATGGCCCGATGTTCACCCGCCTCTGGTTTTTGCCGGGGCCGTATCACCAGGCGGATGGTTTGCGTACCCCTGGGCGGGATAACAAATTCCAGTGGATTGATGACTATCCACTGATCAAGAGATTGTGGTGTTGGAGGAATATCCCGCAACCGGTTATTTTCATCAAGTTCCCAGTTACTAACCGACACTCTTACGCTTATTGGTTTCTCACCCAGGTTAAAGAGCTTGACTGACTCCCCACGCTTGCTCCCAATAGTTGTTTGTACGACTGACGGCGATGCTGCAATCTGTGCCGGCGGGAGTAATGGCTGCTGTGCGGAGGCATAAAGCGGGAATATAGACGCTACACACACTGACAAGAAGACAATTCGATGCAGTATAGCCTTCATAATTATCCCCCTGCTCTAAAAACAATCCACCGTAATGGCAATCGTACCTGAATGGCTGCCAGGTACCAACAGGGTGGACAGGTCCACATCGAGCTGAATGAATCCTTCAAAATTAAAAAACTGCCCTTGTGTTCCCTTGGTAATACTGGCCGGAGTCAGGGTGACTGGAGCCTGGGACGCCGGATTAATCGGCGACGACAATACATCGGCTACCCCGTTTAGACCCGTAACCACATAGGTGACGGTCAGGTCACTGATCTCAATCGGGCCGGTATTGCGACGCACGCGCAGGCGCCACTCCCGCTCTGTAGTGGAAATAACCGTTTCGCTGTAGTCGAATGAATCATTAGACAGATCCAGAGGTATGCTACCCATCGGGGCACTAAAATCCATCACGACCGTATAAGAACCAGCCGAATTGGCAAGATCACTCCTGCGGATATTCTGGTTGACATTGTTCCTGACCTGGAACTGGGTGCCCGCCGGGCAGGCAGCGTGACTAGCCGGCATCAATCCGCACAGCATCAATATACCGATACCCCATATAAAAAGGCGCGCCCGTCTGCACAGGCACGCCTTTTGTCGAATCGGAAGCACTTAACCGAAGCTTGGCACTTTCTAAAGCGCGGCAGCTGTCAATGTATATTCACCCGTCGTATGTGCACCGGTTAATGTCACCGCACTGATATCAACGTCAAATCGGACATCGCCAAGTTCTGCATTTGGCTTAGCCATACCAGGGGCCGTGAAATCAGAGTTTGCATCAGCAAATGACGTGGCATCATTGGCGCTATCAAGCAATATATTGCTCAAGGTTACAATTGAGGCAACATTATTTGCCGAGGCGTCAGAGATAGTACCACTGACACGAATGTCTCCCGTACTGGTCACACCACGGACGGCCCATGCATCCGATACGGTCACTGTGGCGATTCCACCCGTCGTATCAAATGCGGTATCGCTATCCAGGGTACCTGTAGTTAACCCACCGACGGCGGCAACCGTGGCAGCAAATGCGCCGCTAAATCCGGTGGCTGCACCTTCATCATCCTGCGTATCCAGGCCAGCACCCGTGAACGTAATGCTTAAGCTGCTAACATAATGCAAGATGATGATATCAGGTATAGTCACGGAGATACTGGTCGCGCCCGTTGCGGCGTTTGCTGCCTGCCAAGGCGTCGCGAGCACCATCATGATGCTTATCGCCACTATTTTCAAAAATTTAATCATGTAACACCTCCTCACCCAGCTCCACGCTCCACGCTCGACGGCTACCTTTACTGCCCTAACTGGAACTCAAGCTGGTACAAATACCAACTACCTAATGTAAGCGTAGCCCTATATGGCTATATATATGTGACAGTTGTCACAGACCGAGCTAAAAACCCCCACAGCATTACTATAAGAATTAATAGGTTCTGGTCATAGTAATACTAGTAGATTTGATAGTTATAGGCAACATTTAATGATAACAATCATGAAAACTGCTTAACCGATTGATATATATCATTATATTGATTGATCGGCCCTCATGAGCCTGTATAAGCACCATCCTTGTGCTATTGATCTGATACCTTGAATTTAACGTCACCAAGAAACTAATCTTGGCTGCATATGCTTGTTCAGTGATCTATAGATAAGATTACCTGCCCAATGGCTGTAGTCATCAATGATTCTTATGCTAGATTTAATTTAATGCAGTCCTGGCCATATTTTTGACACCACCCTGCACACACCCTCCTATACTGACATAAGCCTCATGGTTACTCTAAAGGGGCTAGATCAGATATCGCTCTCCGCAATGTAGCCCAGCAATTGCGACCCTGCTACTGCGAATCACGGCAGACTGGATTTCTTAACAAGGTTAGGTTTTGCACGCCTTTACGGTGTCCACTTGGGCAAGTATGGCCATATTTTCGCGGGTAGCTTTCTTTCTTGCCACTATGGCGCGAATGGAACCCGCTGGCAGGTCCGCCTTCCTGCAGGCCAAGGCTAGTAGGGTAACGATCATACCGAGCCCATCCTTATGAGCGATGGTTCAGCTAATTTCTATCTATTTTTCTTACCGCCTATTCTGTGCAACTCCCGCAGCCCTTCACCCCAGTGCTTGCCAACTATAGACATGGCACGTAACCCCTCCTGTGTACCGGGTTCCATAGCCAGCTTCAGTATCCCTGTAAGACCACCTTTGGACGGTGGCGCAGTTGCCATTTCCCGGGTTATTTTACCTACGGAGTCGGCCAGGCTAATCAGATGACATTGCACGTCCGGATGATCCAGCACCTGCAACAGGCGCATCAAGCCTTCGTTACGTGTCATACGATCAAGCAATGTAATACCCTCGCTCATCGCAGAAGCCAACCGCGATACCATATCGTCGGTAAGCGCATCCTGTGCTGCAGCATACAATGAAGCCAGCTCGGCGATTCTTTTCAGGTCGTCTGCGCTAACCTGCGCTTCAGGTGGTGTTCCTGTCGGTGTCGTCATTGCTGTAGCTCCTTAGAGTAGACCACGTACGCTGGCCCAGTACATCTTGTTATAAGACATCTTGAACCAGTGCATCGATTTATTTGCCGCCTTGAGGTCAGGCGGATTTTCATAGTTGAACATGGCATAGGTCGCCTTATCATGACCTGCCTCAATAAAGCAGTACACCTTGCCGTCGTACTCTTTCACGGGTGCGCCAATCTTTATAATCGAGGCAATATTCTCGGAAATCACTTCTGCCTCAAAGTGCGCGGCCGATCCGGTCTTGCTGACTGGCAGGTTGGTCGTATCACCCACCACGTAGACATTGTCATAGCCTTCCATTTTAAGACTGTTACGATCGGTCGGGATCCAGCCGTCCGGGCCAAGATTGTTGCTCTCGATGGTCTCCATTCCATGGTGTTCAGGAATCGATATCAGAATGTCGAATGCATATTCCGATCCTTCCATACTCTTCACAACCTTGTTTTCCACATCCACTTCTTCGACATTAAATAACGTTTCGATCTCAATACCCATACGGTCAAACTCGGGCTTGGCCCAGATGGCCACGTTTTCAATACTATGCATGCGATTGATCGGGTAATGATACTTTATCTCGACCTTGTCACGGATACCGCGCGCCTTGAGATAATCATGTAGTGAGAAGGCAGCCTCTACCGGCGCAATTGGGCACTTATGGGGCACACCGACAACGATGCCTATTTTACCTCCCTCGAACTCTCGCAGTTTCTTGAACAACTTCACCGCACCCGCTTCGGTATAGAAGGTATCACCTGCCTCCTCCAGGCCGGGAATCTTGTTGGACATTGTGCGCGAGCCGGTTGCTATCACGATGACATCATATTCGTAGGTTTTACCGCTCTGGGTGGTTACAGAATTCTTGTCGAGTTCAAATTTCTCAACCGGGTCTACATGAAAATCGATGTTACTCTCAAGCAGGCTGCGCTGATCGCGATATAGTTCATCTGGCATCATCTGTCCGAATGCCACGTATAGCAGGCCGGGTTGATACATGTGCTGGTCAGAGGCCGACAGCATCGTAATCTTTGCTTTGCGGGCGCGTATCTCGGGGGCTAGCCGCCGTGCGAGATTGTTGGCCACAATGGTACCGCCCGTACCACCTCCAACGACTAAGACTCTCATTGCATTCTCCTGATTCCAGTTTCTGAGACGTTGCTGGCCACTAACCAGTTACATCTCATATTAGTTACTATCGCGCTACTTGGCCTTACGAACCGTAAGGTGCCAGACATCTCCGACCTGTTCGCTACTAATCAACTCGTGCCCAATTTTGTTAACCCATTCAGGAACATCATTGGCTGTGCCACTGTCAGTTGACAACAGTTCAATCGTATCGCCAACCGCCGCCTGCCTCATGTAGGTAATGAGCTCCATAAGCGGCCCGGGACAATAGGTATTGCATGCGTCGACTATCTTGTGTTCACTCATTTATTAGTACTCCTGTACCATATATTCATACTTGTTCGTGCTACCGTCAGAAAGTCAGTATTTGCGCACCTTCGACATCGCTTAAAAATTTCGTCAGCCCTGTTGGCGCATCAAGCTCCGGGTCGAGGTCGTCCTCTGTAATCTCCAGCAAATCCATCGCCATCGAACACGGCAGCAATTTCGCATCACCAAGATCTGCCGCCTGTTGGAAGAGCTGCTTAAATGGCGGCACACCCTTTTTATCAAGCAAGGCGCCAAATTTACCTTCGGCCAGCGCCTGTGTTGAATGACCCTTTACAAAATACTCCAGGGCATTCATGGAAAAGAAAACAGAGACCTCGTCACCAACTGCAGCACCGACTGATGCAATCATTGCAGCCATCTGCAGCTTTTCATGCGTGCCTGACACACAAATGATTCCTATATGACTCATTGCGCCCACCATCCGCTGCCGTCAGGGTGGCAATGCCTGGTATGGCTGCCTTCATGTTTCATTGTTGGACAAGCCTCTATTGATATACTTCTCATAAACATCTGACTCCAGTGTGTCTCCTATTGACCGTTTGGCCGTCAGGCCACAAGGCCATCCGGTAACGCCTTATTACACTCGACCAATAGTATTTAATATCCTTTGCTTTACGTGCTTTTAAATTCCTAGTGGCACGGAAAGCCCTGTGAATGACGGGTATCATGGGCTGCGTTATGCACTGCAGCCGTATTCACGAAACCTGCGCCATATAGAATAATTGTTCCCAGCAATACAGCGCCTACCAGCTGTAATGGTTTCGAGATCGATGCTGATAGCGACCTTCTATGAGCCTTTGTATCTGTCAACTGATGTTGCATGATTATTCTCCTATAGTGTTAACCATCAAACCGATGGAACTTCCATCCCTGTCCCGGGAGATGATTCTGCCTTCAGTGCCACAACTATCCGCTTCACCGACCAGGCAGCGGTAACACCGATAACCAACCATAAAATGCCGTTGGCAATAGCGGTTGCCCCGATAAACTGCTGTGCAAGCTTTTCCAGCTCCGCTGCAACCACAGGAACCTGATCCGGAAACATCAGTCCTTCAGGGTGAGGTGCGCCAACCAGGTGAGGGACAATAAGAAATACAGGGTAAATCCAGCGCCATGGTGTCTGTCCAAAGGCCAGTCCGGCCAGGCCGCCAACCGTGCAGATCACAGCAAACACCCACCATAGTTGGCGATGCTCCAGCGGCGCAGTCGCCTGCAAGGGAATTTCAGGAGGCAAACCGATTGCCGGCGCCAGCCAGAACGCTACATAGCCTGCAACCCCCCAGGCCAGACCGTACCACCATGCCTTTAATGATTTTTCACCCGCCTTCAGGCTAAATGAAGCCAGCATGGCTGCCATCAATATCAACGCGAATGCCATCGCGGTCAGCGAATTGGACAGCATGGTAAATGCCGTACGCTCCCATCCATTGGCGGGCGCCCATACTTCCTCTTCGGTTGCGGCATGATGTCCGGCAGACTGCAGTGCCGGGATAACCGTCGCTTCTGCTTCTACAACCGCGCCTTCAAACTCCTCAGCTGCCAGTATGATAGGTACTACCTGAAAGGATTGAACGACTGTCAGCGCCAGTCCTGACAACACACCAACCAGTAACGCATAAAACACAACTTGTCGAAATAACATCAGCTACTCGCCTTTATAATAATTTTCATGATTGATCTAGTGACAAGGGAAACCTTGTGAGTGGCGCGTGTCATGTGCTGCATTATGCACAGCAGCGATATTCACAAAGCCCGCCCCATATAGAATTATCACACCAAGCAGGGCCACTCCCACAAGCTGTAATGGGCGGGTTAGTGCAAGCGACTGTTTCGCTGGTTGGGTTGCTGATGCTATTTGTGACTGCATGTTACTCCTCCAATAGTTCTATAAATTAATGTTTAATACGCAAGGTAGATAAGAAACCTGAGACAATCTTATGCGTTGCCTATTCTGTATCGCCTCGATGGTAACTGACCTTTTTAATCGCAAAGGCAGCAGAGCTATCCAGCATGTAACCGATAACACCGATAACCAGCACCATCGCTGTCAGGTGATCATATGAAAGCGTCTCCCGGGCATCCGCAATGGAGTAACCCAGCCCGGAGGTGACCCCGAGAAACTCGGCCGGCACCAACACAATCCACGCTACACCAATCGCTGCGCGAATACCGGTGAAGATATCGAACGAGATGGCCGGTAGAATAATCTGCGTTAATGTATGCCATTTACTGGCTCCCAGGTTTTTCGAAACCTTGAACCAGGCCGGGTCTACCTTGGCCAGGCCGGCGGCGGTTGCAAACGCCACCGGCCAGACCGCAGCGATAGACAGCAGGAAGATAATCGCCTGGTCCCATGACAGGAAAACAATTACCGCGATTGGCTCCCAGGACAGTGGGCTAACCATCCTCAGTAACTGGAACGGCGAGTTACTGAGTTCACGAAACAACTTGATTCGCCCAAGCAGGATACCCAACGGTACACCGCAGGCTATGGCTATTAGCAGAGCAACGCCCAGACGATACCCGCTCGACTGGATCGCATTCGGGATAGTGCCATCGTTCCAGAGATGTGGGTAAGCACTGAAGGTAGGGCCTGGTCCAAAGTCAGCAAAGTTGGTGGTATCGGGGTTGATATACAGCAGGTACCCCCCAAGCCACCAAAGCGCCAACAGGATTGCCAGGCCCGCCACCCAGTTAAAAAACCTGCGGGCCATCAGCTCATACTTACCTTTCTCTCTTTTAGCCATAGAACTTCCTTATCTAGATGACAAACAGCTCTTCACGAGTATAGGGGTCGCCTGACTGCGGTACGCTGGAGTCATTCTTCCACTTCGGATTAGCTTCCAGTGCCTTTTTGACGTAGTCATAGTTCACCAGGTCTTTGGCAACGTGCTCTGGATCCAGCTTCTCCACAAAGGCAGTGTCACCAGTCAGCACGGAATCCTTCAAATACTGCACATTGAGTTTCGTCGCTGACGGATATGGCCACGCCTGGAAGTTGATACGATCCTGTCCCCACTCCGTGTGTTGGATGGCATGCGGATTTTTATAGTAGGCAGGGTCGTAGTACATCATTGCACGCTTCACCACCTTTTTCGGGAATGGATAGTACTTCTTGCCATCACGCGACAGGATGCCGGCCATCTCATCCCTGTTTTCACTAATGTAGATCTGTGCCTCGATAATCGCGTTATGTACGCCCTGTGCCCACTCGGCACGCTCCGGATCCATCACATCTTCCTCATGCATGGCAACCACGCAACACGGATGACCTTTCCAGACATCACCGGTGAAACGCAGTATCTTACCGCCCGCCTTCACCTCACCCATGGCGGCAAAAGGCTCTGCTACGCAATAGGCATCAATTGATTTTGCTGCCAGTGCTGGCGGCATGGACGGTGGCGGCAATACAACGATATTACATTCCTTTGGCCCCAGCTTGGCGTCCTGCGGTTTAATTACAGGGGTAATACCCGCTGCCCGCATCATCTTTTGCGAGATAATGTTGTGGTTCGAATACCAGTATGGAACGGCGAACTGTTTACCGGCCAGATGTTCTACCTTGGTAATACCGGTATGTTTACCGACTACCGTGGCCGAACCATTGGTATGGTCCCAGGCGGTTACCTTTACCGGAAAGTTGGTGTTGTAACGCATGGCAACGGGAATCGGTGCCAACAGGTGGGTCAGGTTAAAGCGATGCGATGAAAACGCTTCAACCAGTGGTGACCAACCCCTAATCAGCGTGGGCTTGACTGAATCTATGCCCTGCTTCTTAAAGAAACCCATTTCATGCGCAGTCAGTAGTGCGGCCGCATCCGTTATGGGGATGTAGCCCAGCTTAATCACCGGGTCCCATTTCTTTTTGGCATAGGCGGAATAAGGAACCGTCGCCGCTGCCGCCGCTGCTGCAACACTTGATTTCAGGAAACTGCGGCGGGTCACGCCACTGCCCAGTACATCTTTAAACAACGGATCTACCGGCATTTCAAGGTTTGGATCCTGTATGCCTTCGCCGTGCTGCTTGTATATCTTTTTCATATGATCGTTCATGTCAACTCCTCTGCCTCTAATGGTTAATTATGTAAACCACAACTACACGCTTACGCTCTCCTTATACGGTCACAGCCTCTCTGGTGGGCATCGACGCCTCCTCAAAGATCTGCATTAACTGCTTGCGATAATCCTGTACGGCCTCATCTTCCCGGTCGCGCGGGTCATCCAGGTCAATGGTTAAATCGTGCACTATCTTGCCCGGGGAACCCGCCATGACCAGCGCGCGGTCAGCCATTAGCACCGCCTCATCGATATCATGGGTTACCATGACCAGGTTAACGCCCAGTTGCTTGGCAATAGCACGAACATCATGTTGCAGACTGGCGCGGGTAAACGCATCCAGTGCCGAGAACGGCTCATCAAGCAACATCATTTCCGGTTCCATCACCAGTGAACGGGCGAGCGCAACACGCTGCTGCTGACCACCGGACAGGTCCTGGGTATTTACCTTGGCATAATCATCAAGATGTACCAGGCTGATGGCCTCGGCCACCCGTTCACGTATCTTGTCCTTGGGCCAGCCGGCAAACTTCAGACCGATGCCGACATTGCGCTCAACTGTCATCCACGGAAACAGGTGTGGCGCCTGGAACATCATCACCCAGCGGGGAGATGTGCCCATGACATCTTCACCATCCAGCTGTAATGTACCGGTATAGCCATGCAGCAAGCCGGCTATCATGTGTAGCAACGTCGACTTGCCACAGCCCGAACGACCGATGATAACGACCGACTCTCCTGGTTCGGCTTCGATATTGATGCCTTCAAAAGTTAACGGGCTTTTCGCCGTGTAACGGTGTGTCAGGTTTTCAATCTTGAGATTAGTACCGCGTATCGACATTCAGTTGTCCTTTTTTGTAATCACACAAATTAATCGCTTTATTATTCAATGCCGCTAATAACCTGGACCGTTAATCATCCAGACCGTCAGCCATATGCAGGCGCTCATCAACCGCCTTCATATGTTTAGCGAGCTCATCCTCACTGATCATGCCGCGACGGATCATGGTGTGCGCCAATGCCAGTAACTGTCTTTCGGGGAATGGCACATCGGCATAATGCTGATCAACCAGTTTATCTTCTTCCCAGCGACGTTCATTTGAATCAATCTTGTTATCGTCTGCCATAACCGGTTGACGTTCTTCCTCGGGCAAACAGATATTAAACGGCGCCCAATAGCCGCCTGCGAGTCCATCACAGGTAGCCTCCAGACTGATTCTCCAGGGCGGATCGGGATTATCCACGCCATATTCCTCGCTCAGCTCGTCCCATACCCTGCCCTCTTGCTTGATTTTCTCCAGCAGCTCTATCGGTGATGAATCCAGCTCCCTGTCGGACATCTGCTTGTCCAGTTCAATAAAATCCGGGTTGATATCAGTCATGGGAATTTCCTAGTGCTTATATGGATTGACAGCCGGGCGTACAGGACGCTTACCATTGGCCGTTACACCAGGCTTCGGAACCGCTACACCAATCAGGCAATCACGAGTTACAATCTCGGCCAGCTGATCCTCGGTCCAGCCCTCTGTACCTTCGGGTCGAACCGGCAGCACGATCATGCGGGACTTCTGGTTCGAATCAACAACCCTGATCTCGACGTCTTCAGGGAGCTGCAGGCCAAACTCGGCGAGTACCTGCCGTGGCCAACGTACAATACGGCGGCGGTAATTAGGGGTGCGATACCACTCCGGTGACTGCCCCAGAATTGGCCTTGGATAGCATGAGCACAATGTACACACCACCACATGCTTTAATGTCGGTGTATCTTCCATCACACGCAAGTTGCAGTAATCACTCGGTGTACCAAACTTCGTTGGCATAGTGTTTACCCAGTCAATACCGACATCCAGACTTGCCTTGACACCATCTTCCACACAAACCTTCTTGTATTCCGGGTCAAGCCAGGCCTTGGCAACCAGGCGCGCCGCCGGTGCCGGACCCAGCGTATGCATGTAGTCCGTCCACTGGTTGTGATCTTCCTGGGTAAACAGGCCCTTCTCTATAGCCAGTTCACGCACCGCGATTTCCAGTACCTCGAAGTCGCTGACTTCATCTACCACCGGGGCAGGCGGATGCAGATGTTCTTTATCATTTGATGACATATTTTTATTCCTCTATCGTTCTATTCTTTAGTAGTTCCGTGCTGCAGCTAACAAGCTGTTACACCGCCTCTAGATAATGTTCCGGTATCTCGGTTTCTACCGTGTCTCCAGCGTAAGCCTCAGGGTAGTTTGGCCAGAGTTCCTGCATATCGAACACCAGGCTATAAAACCACTCGACGTTTTCCGTGTTGTCCCAGGACTCATCTTCGGCAGGTGGGCTTTCATAGACCAGCCTGCTGATCGTGCCCTCTGCACCCCGTGTATAACCCTGTGTACGCGTATAAAAGAGGTCTGGTAGGTCTTTTATTCGAACCTTGTCACCGACCTTGAACCTGGCCGCAGGAGCTTCGCCCTTGAAACATTGTGGATCACCAATGCCAGTGGCTTTTTTGACATGATGTTCTCTATCGTAATGTGGTTTACTCATAACGTTTTCTCACCTCCGCGACCTTGTCTTGTAATTCAGTGGCTGTGACAAACTGCTTGTCTACGAGAATTTTTGCCGCCGTCAATAACCAACGACCGTAATATGGCAGGCCCAGATATTGTGTTTGCCCGACTTCAACATTTTGCCGGCGACGCCTTTCCTCGGCATTCCAGACGCCACGCCACGCCAGCACCTCGCAGGTCACAAAGGTATTGTGCTCCCACACTTCTTCTTCTTTTTCTTCCCATGTAATGGATACATCAGGTTCGCCACCAACATCATGGGGAGATCGCGTATACGCCCTAAAATGGGCGTTATCGATCATGTCGGGTGAGGGTGCGTGGGTTGCTTGATGCAGTGCTGGCTGAATCTGGCCAACAATATCGAGATGCCGCATCACTTTCTGTCTGGTAATTGATGACATAGTCTTGGACTCCTCCTATACATTCTTATAGTTTCATAACATAAGTTAAGCCATATAAGCATTTCAGTAATATACTAATAAGCTAAATTGATATGGCATTAAAATAACTTGATGAGAAGTCTAGAGAATCTGTATTATTAATCAAAGACTTTGTTCTTATCAGACTCATAGGTTTTAGTTATGAATAGAAAGGTTGTATTCCCTCGTCCCTTGCAATACCTGATCGCGATCGTGGAACATGGCAGCTATACGCGTGCCGCTGAGGCACTACATGTCTCCCAACCGAGTTTATCCCAGCAAATCAAACAGTTAGAAGAGTCCCTGCTGTCGCCACTATTAGTTAGATCAGGCAGAAGTGTACGACTGACAGATGCTGGTGAAATTTACATTCACCACGCACGTCGCGCTTACGGGGAGTTGGATGCCGGGACAAGAGCCATCCAGGACGTACAAAACCTGACGCGAGGTACACTCCGTCTCGGATGGACCCCGATAACCGACTACCTCACCTGCTCTTTACTGGAAAAATTTAGTAGCCGCTACCCGGGCATTACCCTGAGCACACTGGAAATGCCGGCAGATGATATCGAGGTCGCGGTTGCCGAAGACCGCATCGATATCGGTATTGCCTTTAGCCGCCCCAAGTCCATGGAACCACAATTGCACGACATCGAAGCAAATATGCTGTTTGAAGAATCGCTATGTCTTGCCGTGGGCAATGCCAATACCCGTGCAGGCCAGAAAGAACGCGTCAGCGCACAGGAACTTGGAAAGGAATCACTAATACTTCTTAATACTGACTTTGCTCTACGCCGCCACGTTGACAGGTATTGCCATGAGTACGGTGTGATGCCTCGCATCGCAATCGAAACGGATTCACTCAGCGTGATCATAGAGATGGTCCAGACCGGCCCACTCGCTACCATTCTTCCAAAGAGTATTATTCGTACTCAGTGTGGACTCTATCCCATTGTATTGGCGCCAACTATGCCAAATCAGGCCATCACGATTATCTCTCGTAGAGGCGGCTATAGCAGCCCCGCGTCGCTTGCCTTTACCGAGATGGCGTCCGAATGGGCCGCCAATCGGGATAAAGTTGTACCGGTTAGAAAGCAAAAACCCTGCCCGCTATCGGATGAATACTACCGACACAAAGAGAAGGGACTGCAGGCTGACTGAGTAGCAGGAATAGTCCGTGCTGTGCGGATTACCAGGCTGCTAACCAGCTACCAGCGCTTTATTGTCCGATACTCTGACCGCCTCAAGCAGCTTGGGTGGCACGGGGCCGCCCGTTACCCAGTCCAGCAATTCCACCGTGTGCACCACAGGGATATCTGTGCCATGACCGATTTGCACCATACAGCCTATGTTACCTGCGGCAATGGCATCTGGCCTGACCGCCTCCAGTGTATTCACCTTACGCTCCCTCAGCTGACCCGAAATCTCGGGTTGCAGCAGGTTATAGGTTCCGGCAGAGCCACAGCAGACATGTGAATCTCTTGGCTCAAGTACGGTAAAACCAGCGCTCTTCAATAGCTTCTTTGGTCCAAACCTGATTCGCTGCCCAAACTGCAGGGAACAGGTGGCATGATACGCAACGCGTAAATCAGGCTTTAGCTTGTAATCCATTTTTATATCCGCCAGCACCTCAGAAAGATCCCTTGCCAGTGATGAAATTGTCATGGCCTTTTCTGCCAGCTCATCGTTACGGAAGGTATGGTCGTAGTCCTTGATTACTGTTCCGCAGCCACTGGTATTAATGACTATCGCATCCAGGCCCTCACCATCCACCTCAGCCATCCAGGCGCGAATATTTCGGGCTGCGGCGGCTTTGCTATCAGCGGTCTTGCCCATATGGTGGGTCAACGCCCCACAACAACCCGCATCCCTGGCGATCACGACTTCGCAGCCATGACGACGTAATATACGGATCGTTGCATCATTGATATCTGTATTCAGCGTCTTTTGCGCGCAGCCTGTCATCAGTGCCACACGGCGTTTACGTTCACCCAGTGCTGGAAAAACCTGCGGCTTGTCATTCATGCTGGGGGGCGGCAGTTTGCCGGGGGTGAGTTCCACCAGCCCGCGAACCCTTACAGGCAGGACCGGGGCCAGCCGCTTTGCCATTTGCGCTCCACGCATGGCCAGTCGCAGGCGCCCTGGATAGGGCAGGATTTTTGTCAGGCTCCAGCGCAGCGCACGATCCAGTAACGGGCGCTGATACTTTTCCTCGATATGTTCTCTGGCGTGGTCCACCAAATGCATATAGTTCACAAACGAAGGACAGGTAGACATACAGGCCAGACAAGACAAGCAACGGTCTATATTTTCAACCGTTTCATCTTCAGGGCTGCCCTCACTCTCCAGCATATCCTTGATCTGCGCTACACGCCCACGCGGTGTTTGAAGCTCATCTCCTGATAACTGAAAGGTTGGACAGTTTTCAAGACAATAGCCACATTGCAGACATCGGACCAGCACGCTATTGGAATAGTCTATAGCCGGGTTAGTCAGTTGCTCAGGAGTAAAGTTTGTATGCATTGGCGCTTGGTGAACGAGATAATAAACAGCCGCTATAGCTTAGCATGCAAGTTTACACGTTCGACAACAATTTATATGAACTCTAATATTGTTCATCGCTTTACGTTACACAGCCACATGCACCGCGTGAAATCCGGCATGAAATTTGCGGCCTATAGCCAGTCCCTATGAGGCGGATAGGCAGAAAGTCTTGGACTCGCCTCGTAACACTCCTAGACTAATAGCTGCTAATTGAATAATCCGTTAATCAAGCTTATTCACATTCTTACACCAGTCAGTCTGCTAACAATGTACGACATGGCGACTGTTACTTTTACAGAGGAAACGAAATGACTAAAGAAGAGATGACTGATGCCATCATTGCATCCAAGAAGGCAAAGGGACTTAGCTGGGAAGAAATTGCGGAAAAAACCGGCCTGGCCCCGGTATTCGTTACATCGGCATGCCTGGGCATGAATAGCATGCCGGCGGAGAATGCCGACAAATTATGCGAGGCGCTGGGATTGCCTGTAGAAGCAGGTGACGCGCTGAAGGAATTTCCAACGAAGGTATGGGACCAGATTGTACCTACGGATCCCGTGTTGTATCGATTTTACGAGATGTGCGGTGTTTACGGTCCGACCATCAAGGAATTGATCAAGGAAAAATTCGGCGACGGGATCATGTCCGCGATTGATTTTACTATGCATATCGATAAGGAAGAAAACCCGGCCGGCGATCGTGTACAAATCAATATCAGCGGCAAGTTCCTGCCTTATAAAACCTGGTAACCATCAGCTTTTTACATTCCTGAGCATATGCCGCACACTCCGCATCTATATTGCTGAATGTGCGGCATGAAAAAGTTAGCTACATTGCCCGGTCTTATACTCACACTTTCTGAAGGCGGCTAGCATGCACGCGGCTGAACCGGCACTGGCATCATTTTTTGAGCAGGTCGCACAAAAAGATAATACTCTGCTGAACACTATAAAGCAGGAGGCCTGTTTCCGCCTAGACCAGGCCCAGTGGCATTTTACCCTGCCTGACCTGTATAGCTTCCTTCAACTGTATGATGATGTATTTAACCTGGTTGATTATAGCCAGTTCCGGCAATTGGTATTCAGTAGTACTGTCAACCAGGACATAAAACCCTATGGTGCCGAGATCATTATTACTGACAATCAGGGCAAGGTGGACAAGACAGGTTATGCCCTCGTATGGCAAACAGGCTGATTATGCTATTTCAATATTTTCCAGCTCAATGATATAGCTCTTGTTCTGTTGCCTGCAATAAGAGATACCTGATAGGTATCAATACGCTACGGGCATACCTATTCATGGTCACCGTCTTCAGGTGGTTGCTTCGCGTTTTCCAGCCGCCAAATAAAGCTATAGGAAGTACCAAAGCCGATTAGGATGGATGCGATCATCACCAGAATATTTAGCAAATCACCCTCATCACCGATATTCCCCTCCATACCAAAGATTTTGCCCAACAGCAGCATGATAATGTACGCGAGAAATATACCACCAAATATGAAGATGCGTATTGGTCTGTTACCAACCGTTAACACATCGACCAGTTTATCTATCAAGTCCCGTTTCATATCTTGCCCTCTCTTTCTCGGCCTTTCCTATTACCTAATTATACCTGTATAGATACCACCACTTCAGGCCCGATTATTCCGTGCATCATGACACAACACGCCTCTCTATCACCAGCAAGCGATAGTTATTAATACGTTATCCGGGAAATGAAATAATATCATTCCGCATATTTCGTACCGAATTACTTGATTAACTGTACTGCCCGGTCTAGTCTGTAACGACCAGTACAGTTTTAAGGAGAGCAATTATGTCTGATCGACCACCATTACCACCATTTACCCGGGAAACAGCCATGCAAAAAGCCCGTATGGCCGAAAATGCCTGGAACCTGCGTGATCCCGAAAAGGTTTCACTGGCTTACACGGAAGATAGCCGCTGGCGCAATCGAGCTGAGTTTCTCAACGGACGCGAAGAAATCGTGGCATTTCTTAAACGCAAATGGGCGCGTGAGCTGGACTACCGGCTCATCAAGGAGTTATGGGCCTTTCATGACAATCGTATCGCTGTTCGTTTTCAGTACGAATGGCATGATGATTCGGGTAACTGGTTCCGTGCTCATGGCAATGAAAACTGGGAATTTGATGAGCATGGACTTATGCGTCGACGCGAGGCCAGCATCAATGATGTGGCAATCCAGGAGTCCGATCGAAAATTTCTTTGGCCGCAGGGACCACGTCCGGATGATTTTCCCGGGCTCACCGAGTTGGGACTCTGAGTCATGCCACGTGAGATCGCTGAACGTAAAGACATCATTCCGGTACTGGGAGAAGTATTCAGAGAGCATGGCTACTCGGGTACTTCGCTTTCTGAAATAACGCTTCGAACCGGTCTTGGTAAAAGCAGTCTTTATCATTTTTTTCCGAATGGAAAAAAAGAAATGGCGGAGGCAGTGCTTGATCATATCACCGACTGGTTTGAACAGAATGTCTTTATGCCATTAAGAGACAGCGACGACCCTGTTTCCGGACTCCGTAAAATGTTCAGGGAGGTTGACCGCTATTTTTACTCCGGCAAAAGAATTTGCCTCGTTGGTGCTTTCGCGCTTGATGATACCCGCGATCACTTCGAGGCCAGGGTAAATGATTATTTCTCAACGTGGACCATTACGCTTGCGCAGTCACTCAAGCGCAAAGGCTTAGGCACCAGAGTGGCAAGAGACACAGCCGAGGACATTGTTTCCGGTATTCAGGGTGCGCTGGTACTGGCAAGATCGCAGGACGACCCAAAGGTATTTACCCGCACATTAAAACGACTTCAAGACAGGCTTGCGTGAAAACCGATAATATAGTCGACATTGATGCTTCACCTTTGTATCAATTGCTGCATGAGAAGTTAGGCAAACATCCACTGTATAGCGCCATTCATGACGAAAGGGACCTAGCGATATTCATGGAGCACCATGTTTATGCGGTATGGGATTTCATGTGCCTGGTAAAGGCACTACAGTCGCATATTGCTCCTGCTGGCAGTCCATGGATACCACCACATAATGCGCGTCATGCCAATTTCATTAATCAGCTGGTAATGGAGGAAGAGTCTGACAACGCTTTTGTCGATACTGGGAACTCTACACATGCCAGCCACTTTGAAAGTTACTGCCAGGCAATGCTCGATGTTGGCGCAAGCACCCGGAATATTTCACTGTTCGTGCAAACGGTAAGGCATAGTGGCCTGGCAGCCGGTCTGAGCTTAAATGACATACCTGATCCGTCCAGGCAATTCATGGCCTTTACCTTCGATATCATCGATCGAAATCAGCCTCACCTCCTTGCCGCTATTCTTGCATACGGCAGGGAGACCCTGATGCCCGGGTTATTTAGGCCCTTAATAAAGAGGCTTCATACCAAACGTAGCAACCTGCCCTATCTTTACGGTTATCTCGAACGTCATATCCAACTGGATGAGAAAGAGCATGGCCCAATTGCTATACACATGGTACAGGAGCTATGTGATGGCTCCAGTGAAAAACTGTCTGAAGTGGTGGAGGTTGCAGAACAGGCCCTTGCCGCCCGGCTGGACTTCTGGGATGGAATAGATACCGCACTAGCATCATGAGCCCTCTGGAACACCGATCTCCATACTTGCCTTGCCCATGTACCAAAAAAGAAGGGGGCTCTCGCCCCCCTAGTGCTTATGCAGAGGATACTCCAGGTGTTAGACCCGAGGGTCTTCGGATCGAGCTGCGCTCGCTCCCCTATGACTTAAACCGAAAAACGACCACTAATACTGATCTGATTTCATCATGACGCCTGCTGGCGGGAATTCAACTATCCCGGCAGCTCGGCCTTCCGCATGCCTATGCAGGCCGACCTATGGCCTCGCATTGCTAATGTGTGTTCAACAATAGTGGAAGTTAAGCGATCCGTACAATACTTATTAATTATTGGATATATAGGAACTGGCTATGGGTCAGGCGGGCCGGTTCAATAGTCCGGCCGATGAATATTGACGACGGAAATACGCGACTAATACTCCGGCGTCCGCAATAACTCATCCGCAACATCCGGAGAGCTGCTCAAACTATGGAGGAAGGCCTCAATTTGCATTAACTGCTTGCCCTCTAGATTGAGGGGCATCAATTCACTATGTCCGACATGGGCCTTCGGTGCCGCATTGTAATGCTTTAAAAGTTCTGTGAGGTTCTTAAATTGCCCCTCATGCATATAGGGTGCCGTTTTTGTAATGTTACGTAATGTTGGCACCTTGAATGTACCGAGCGTTTCCTTCTGTTTTTTATTCGCAAACCGTAGTTCCGCGCAATCATTTTCTGTGGCATCACTGTATTCATTCAGACAGTTAAACTCGCTATTCAGCACCTGCTGTACGCCTTTATGTCGACCTGTATCCAGCTCCGGCTTGTCGATAAACAAATAAAATATAGGCAGTATGTATTTTGGTCTTTTAGTCGCAAGGTCCGGTGCGCCCACGTTATGGAAACTATTGTTGGTAAACAGTGGCCCCTGATGGCAGGTAACACACATAGCTTTGCCGATAAACAGCCTTAAGCCAGCAAGCTCATCTGCAGACAGTAGTGTTGTTTCGGGTGCGCCCTCTTTCAATACTGTTTCAACATATCGGTCAAAACGCGATACGCCGGGCATTAGCAGGCGCTCATACGCCGCAATTGCCTTGCCAATATTAACGTATACACGTGTGATAGCCTTTCGATCCGTCTCCGACATTCTCTGCCATTTTACAGCGGCATCTTCGTCTTCAACCGGTGCCGCATTTTCAGGAAAACGTTGACTATCCGATAAATCCGGTAATGCACCAAATAACTGCTCGTACTGTTTCCTGTAAACCGGGTTCCTATAAACAATGCGTGCATATTGTGATCTGTTACCGCCGTGCTCTACAGCTGATTCCAGTGGCCCCAATGCCTGTGACCACAGGCTGTCACTGCGCCCATCCCAGAAAAACCAGGCGCTGTGAGCTATGCCCAATATGCTTGGGGCGCTACGTGATGTTTCCCCGACCCCTTTGGACCTGGCAAGCCCGTCAGTGAAAGATAGTTCAGGCACATGACAGCTCGCACATGCTACCTTGCCGTTGGCACTCAGACGTTTATCAAAAAACAGCTTCTGCCCAAGTTCGGCCGCTACGGGATTGTCTGCGTATTTATTGGTAGGGTCAGGTGGTAGCTCCGGTAGACTGCCAATCCATTGCATGCGTAATAGTGCAAGCTCTGACTCACTCCATCCCGGATCAGCTGCGGTCGGCGTAGCAAAGGACAGACAGCAAAACCATAGCACCCAAACCGTGTTACTGATCAATGATAATCGCATGGCCTGTCTTACATTAACCCGATAATTGCCGGTATATTTAGAAGATATAATCTTCTGCTAGTGCTTCGGTATTAATCAAAATTCAATATCGAATTTCACCTTGTCTGTTACATCGCCTGCACGAATATTGAACCACATCTCCCATTTACCCATCATGCTGAACTTGAGCCCTTGCACCAGATAATCTCCACCACCTATCTCACTGACTTCGGGTTGCGTAGGAAGACCATGCCGATGGGCCGGCATACCACCATAAACAGAGATGGTCGCTTTCTCAACCGGCTTGCCATCACGAGTAGCAACATGAAGCACCCAGCTATGAATACGATTAAGCGGCAAAGGCTCAACGTTGCTTTTATATGATACGTTAAAGTGTGTGGCATTAGTCGTCTCTACAGCACGAACGCCTGTAGCCAGACTCAAACCTGTTACCAGTAACAATCCGGATAGGTAGTACCCTAATATTTTCATGCGGCTCATCATTCCCTTATCTTCCTTTGACTAATTATGATTTTTCGTATTTTCACCAGGTCTGTATGCTTGAGTGCGACCCATCAAACAGCAGAGTCAATTTACATGAAAAAGTATTCCTTCTCAAAAATACATTCATATGTGCCGCTACTATAGGCAAAGCACATAAGAGCTATAAATATTCCTGATTGAAAGATACACGGCACACGGATACTATTCTTCGATACTGCGGGCGGGCTCTGATTAATCGACTATTGATTTACGTTATATAACCCAGGCACCAGCAATACCGGGCAACCCCTACTACGATTACATACAATATATAATCTCTGATTAAAACTACTTATAAGATGCGCCAGGAACAACAAGATCCTCGACCAGGAAGCACTAGTTTCATTCATATTACCGACATGCATCTGCTCGACCATCCTGATGAAAAGTTTCATGGATTAAATACAAGGAGTAGCCTCGAGAGGGTATTGTCCCAAGGCCTGTCACGTTACCCTGATATCGACTTTCTCCTTTTTACCGGTGATATCTCGCAGACGGAAAACGGGCAAAGCTACGACATATTTCAGTCGATTATCCAGCAATATCATTTGCCCGTATATTGTGTCCCAGGTAACCATGATTCACCACGGCTTTTACAGAACCTGATTCCTAGCAGCCCCAATGAGGCGATCAGCATTATTAATTTTTCGTCTTTTTCACTGGTATTGGTTAATAGCCGGGTAGTAGGTCAGAATTACGGAAAAATCAGTCCGCGCTGTCTGCAGCAACTGCAAGAGCACCTGCATCTAAACCAGCATCAAATGACCATTGTCGCAATTCATCACCCGCCATTAAAAACAAATAGTAAGTGGCTGGATGATCTCGGCCTGCAAAATCAGACCGAGTTTCTACGTATCATCAATAAGCACCCAGGCAATACACTGGTGCTTTCCGGACATGTTCATCAGGAAATAGACTATCAGCGGGGAAAACTGCGTATACTCACAACACCATCCACCTGCCATCAATTTGAAGCTAATTGCGACCACATGAATCGCACGAATACACCGCCGGCATACCGCTATATCAGGCTAACCGCATCACATAATATTGAAACACGTGTGCATTACGTTGATCAGGAATGGAATCAAGAAAACTCACCAAATATCATGGACACCCGGGAAAGCATCGAATGTTGATAACTATAGTATCTGCATATTTGCACGGGTAAGGGCAATTACGCCGTCTCCTTACATGCAATAGCAAATTATTAGCAAAACCTTACGTGCTTTTTATTATATAGGTGTAATAGTTACATGAAGCAAAGAAAGTATTATCTTTTATAGACTGCTCCAGCATACTGAACCAGCCCTCCACCTCCTGTTCCGACATTAGTCCAGCACTTACCACAAATGGAGCGTAGGTTTCAGCAAACGAACGGAAATAACTGCAACTACCAACCTCAGATACAACATCGGCTAGTGTATTTGTTACCTGCAGACCCACTCCGGGCAACATTCGTATGAGGTCACGCATGATTAACGGATTATTAAATGACGCCGTCGCAAGCGCATGATCCATACGTCTTCCCAGCTCATGATCCGGTAGCGCGTACGTTAACGATGCGTAATCACCGTCAAAGATCACAAGTGTTCCCTCCTTACGGAGAACTCTTGCAAGCTCCTTTACCACCAGCTCCGGGTCAGTAACGTGGCTTATCAATGTGTGTGCAATTGCCACATCAAAACTATCATCCTCAAAGTCAAGCTCATGTACATCGCATACCTGGAATTCAATATACTCATCGGCTCCCTCCTCTGCTGCAAATCCTTTTGCAGCTTCAATAAATGCTGCACTCTGATCAACTCCAACAACTTCTCCCGAGAAATTATTCTTGCGAACCAGTGAACGGATCATTGCCCCGGTGCCACAACCAATCTCCAGCGTTCGACCTGACTCCGGAAAGTCTATTTGATTTGCGTACTGATCAAACAGCCTGGTGAATACCACGTCATTGGCCCGGCTCTCCAGGCGATTAATCAAACGCTCTGTCGTTGCATCATCCAGTTCATGCGAAAAACGATGTGGGTCCCGAACACTCATGTTATATCCTTGTCACTGATTTCAATTAAAATATCTATAAAAAAGTTTACTGTTGATAAAGCAATCATCTTATAGCGTCTTTCTCAGCATAGTATCTATTTTCTAATCCGTCTTCTTCATATCTGCAGACGACAGCTATCTAGCGCCGGGCGTCAGAGTAAAAACATATATCCGGCTGCGTTAGAGCAATTCTCCCTGCACTGTAGGAATCACATATCCACCCACCTTCACCTCTCGCGTATCTCCGACGTATCGCGCCTGTAACATAAT
>JAPHTU010000116.1 GCA_026196145.1 Gammaproteobacteria bacterium | reverse complement strand
TGCAAGTGGCGTTATGCCCCGTTTATTCATGAGTTCTTTTTCTTCAGCGTCAAAGCCACCCTCCGGTCCGATGATAAAGCAGATGCTGTACGATTCCCCTATTTCGCTTAGGCTTTGTGTGCCATCGGGATCAAGGTAGTAACAGTTTTTAATCGACTGCCGGGTCAATATCTCCGGCAACGATACTGGCGGTGACAATTCAGGCAATGTGTTTCGACCGCATTGTTCACAGGCATTGGTAATGATGCCCTGCCAATGCAATATTCGGGACTGTAAACGTTTGTCATCAAGTACCACCACGCTACGTTTGGTGTAGATGGGCATTATGCGACTGACGCCCAGCTCGGTTGCCTTTTGCAGGAGCCAGTCCATACGTTCTCCACGGGAAATACCCTGCACCAGGGTAATTGATAGTGGTGACTCACGGCTGACGGTTTCGCTGGACAGGATGCTGACCGTAATACTTTTGCGTTCTACGGTCGTGATCGTGGCCTGGTATTCGATACCCTGACCATCGAATATTATCAATTTCTGGCCAGGTTTTACGCGCAGCACCCGTGTTAGGTGGATAAATGTCTGCCCGCTAATGACAACCTCATTGTCATCAGTTGATAGCTCGGGAAAATATACTCTGTGGGTACGCATATACCTCAGCTGTCAGATCAGACCGGTGTGAGATTCAGCTGTTGATAGATGGCGAGGGATGCTTCTGATTTGTTGAGTGTATAAAAATGCAGTCCAGGTGCGCCCTGGTCCAGCAGACGTTGGCACATGCCAGCGGTAAAATCGATGCCAAAGGTACGGATGGACTCAAGGTCATCACCATATTCCTGTAGTTTGTTGGACATCCATCGTGGAATCTCTGCACCACACGCGCTGGAAAAACTGGCTAACTGCTTGTAGTTGGTAATGGGCATAATGCCAGGCACAATCGGGATATTGATGCCTAACTTCTGGCAGGCATCGATGAAATAGAAATAGGCGTCGGCATTGTAAAAATACTGTGTGATTGCGCCATTGGCCCCCGACTCAACCTTGCGCTTGAAGTTATTCAGGTCGGCAGTGGCGTTGTCAGCTTCCGGGTGCATTTCAGGATAGGCAGCAACTTCAATATGGAACTGATCTCCCGTCGTTTCTCTGATAAAGCTGATCAGTTCATTGGCATAGTGAAACTCGCCGGTATCCTGCATACCTTCAGGTATGTCACCGCGTAAACTCACAAGACGATGGATACCCGCTGATTGGTATTCATTGAGTAACTGCTGGATATTCTCACGAGTGGAACCGATGCAGGATAAATGCGGAGCGGCATCAACACGTGATTCAGCCTGGATTTCCCTGACAATCTCAAGCGTATGCTCGCGCGTGGAGCCGCCCGCACCAAATGTCACCGAAAAATATTCGGGGTTCAATGCGGCCAGTTGCTCGCGTGTCGCCTTCAGGTTTTCCCTGCCTTTGTCGGTCTTGGGCGGGAAAAACTCAAAGCTGATCGATGGTGACCGGGTCATGTGGGCCAGCCGTGATTAATACTTGTAGTTATCAGGCTTAAATGGGCCTTCAACGGGTACATTAATGTAGTCAGCCTGTTCTTGAGTCAGCTTTGTGATGACGCCACCGAAGCCAGCAACCATCTCAGCGGCGACTTCTTCATCCAGTTTTTTAGGTAGTACCTCTACTATAAGGTTTCTGGCCTTGTCAGCGTCATTCATGTCGGCATATTTTTTATCAAACATGTGAATCTGGGCCAGCACCTGGTTGGCAAAAGAGCCATCCATAATACGTGATGGGTGGCCGGTCGCATTACCCAGATTAATCAGTCGGCCCTCGGAAAGCAGAATAAGGTGGTCGCTTTCGTCATCGGAGCGGTAGACCTTGTGTACCTGCTCCTTGATAACCTCAAAGCGCCAGTTGTCCCGCATAAACTGGGTATCGATTTCATTGTCGAAGTGACCAATATTGCAGACTACTGCACCGGGCTTAAGTGACTTCAGCATGGCGGAGTCGCAAACATTCAGATTGCCAGTCGTTGTTACCAGCACATCAGTTGTTTCCAGCAAGGCCTTGTTGGTATCTTCCTGCTTGCCTGTATTAATACCATTGTTATATGGAGAAACAACTTCGAAGCCGTCCATGCAGGCCTGCATGGCACAGATAGGGTCGGACTCGGATACCCGCACGATCATACCTTCCTGGCGCAAGCTTTGTGCTGAGCCTTTGCCAACATCGCCATAGCCGATGCATAGTGCTTTTTTACCTGCCAACAGGTGGTCGGTGCCACGTTTAATGCCATCATTCAGGCTATGACGGCAGCCATATTTATTGTCGTTCTTGGACTTGGTGACCGAGTCGTTAACGTTTACGGCAGGTACCTTGAGGGTGCCTTTTTCCAGGCGCTCAATGAGGCGGTGGACACCGGTTGTGGTTTCTTCAGTGATGCCATGCACGTTATCCAGAATCTCCGGGTATTTATCATGCGTCATATTGGTCAGGTCGCCGCCGTCATCCAGCAGCATGTTGCATTCCAGCCAGGGTTTACCGTCTTTCAGTATGGTCTGTTCCAGTGCCCATTCGCCTTCCTCTTCGCTTTGCCCCTTCCAGGCATAAACAGCGATGCCTCGGGCGGCGATGGCCGCGGCGGCATGATCCTGTGTAGAAAAGATATTACATGATGACCAGCGGACTTCCGCGCCAAGCTCAACCAGTGTCTCGATCAAGACAGCGGTCTGGATTGTCATGTGAATACTGCCGATAATTTTGGCGCCAGCCAGTGGCTGGCTGTCTTTGTATTTTTTGCGTAATGCCATCAGCGCAGGCATTTCGGATTCCGCGATGGTGATTTCACGGCGGCCATAGTCGGCCAGAGAGATATCCGCGACCTTGAAATCGACGGCATCCAGAATAGATTGATCAACAACTGCGTTCATTAGTGTCTCCATTTAGTGAGCCATTAATGAGCGTCGTTGCGGATTACCGAGCCTGACAGCCAGTTGGCTGTTGCAACGCTCCTCGGAATTGCGCCGCATAATAGCGGCACTGAATGAATTTGTGAAGACCGTATAGGCCTTTACTTGCCAGCCGCTTCCCTGAGGGCATCTGCCTTGTCAGTTTTTTCCCATGGGAAATTGTCGCCTTCTCGGCCAAAGTGTCCATGAGCCGAGGTTTCAAGGTAGATGGGTCGCAATAAATCCAGCATTCTTGTAATACCATAGGGGCGCAGGTCAAAATGCTCCTGAACCAGGGTAGTTAGTTGCTCTGAAGGAATTACCCCGGTACCGAACGTTTCAACCAGGATGGAGGTTGGTTCTGCGACACCGATGGCATAGGAAACCTGTATCTCGCACCGTTCGGCAAGACCTGCTGCGACGATATTCTTGGCAACATAGCGACAGGCATAGGCAGCCGAACGATCCACCTTGGAAGGGTCTTTGCCTGAGAAGGCGCCGCCGCCATGACGTGCGGCACCGCCATAGGTGTCAACGATGATTTTACGTCCCGTCAGGCCGCAGTCTCCCATGGGGCCGCCGATGATGAACTGGCCGGTGGGGTTAATATGGTACTGGGTATTCTTGTTAAGCCAGCCGGTCGGCTCCAGAATCGGCTTGATAATGGAGTCCATGATGGCATCTTGCAGATGGGCAAGTTTGATGTCAGGGCTATGCTGGGTAGACAGGACAACCGCATCGATACCAACGGGAACACCATCTTCATAATGAAAGCTAACCTGGCTCTTGGCGTCCGGGCGCAGCCATGGTAGCTCGCCATTCTTCATTAACTCTGCCTGACGCTCGACCAGTCGATGTGCGTAGGTAATGGGTGCGGGCATGAGCACGTCGGTTTCCTTGCAGGCATAGCCAAACATCAGCCCCTGATCGCCGGCTCCCTGTTCTTCCGGGGTATCACGATCCACGCCCTGGTTAATATCGGGAGACTGTTTGCCCAGGGCATTCATCACTGCGCAGGTTTTCCAGTCAAAGCCCATATCAGAGCTGGAGTAACCAATTTTCTTGATCGTTTCGCGAACAATGGCCTCTTCGTCAATAACGGCAGAGGTAGTGACCTCGCCTGCCAGCATGACCATGCCGGTTTTTACCAATGTCTCACAGGCAACTCGTGCGCTGGTATCCTGTTCAAGTATTGCATCCAGGATGGCATCGGAGATCTGGTCACACATTTTATCAGGGTGACCGGCAGAAACGGACTCGGAGGTAAACAGGTAGCTACTCATTATAATGACTCATTTATGACAGGCGGGCGATTCTACACATATTTATATGTGTGGTTCCAGACGAAAATGAAATTATAGGGAGTTAACTTTACGCCTAATAGCCCCAGGCGGACTTCAATTTGTCTGAATAGCCATCGTAGATGGCTGGTGTGGCTTTTTCGAATCCAGGGAAGTTGATAGCGCTAAGCATGGCGGTTCCCTCGGGTGAATTACTGGCATTAATCAATGCATCACTGACCGACTGGGCTACATCTGAAGGGACGCTACGCGAGGCTGATAGTGCAACATGAGGCCATTGATCGGTAGTGGATACGACATTGAGCTGAGGGAAATTGCCAACCAATGGCGTTGGTATAACCGCACCACTGACCTCACCATTTAATGCTTTTTGTATTCCATCTTGTGCGTTAGTGACTTCGATGAGTATGGGTTGACGGATTGGATGGTTAAACAGCTGTTCAATAGTCAGAGCGCCCCGATCGGGTGACGCCAGGCTGGCCACTGACTTGCCAACCAGTTCGGAGGGCTCGAAAACGAGGACATCCGGCCCCGTAACCAGGGAGTAACTCACGACATCCAATACCTTGACTAATGGCTTGTAGCCCATTTTTTTTATTCGATAATCAGTCAGGTGCGCGCCATCCAGCACAAAATGAAACTGCCCTTTCTTGATGTCCTGCCAGTAGGCCAGAAAATTGGGGGATGTCTTTAGCTGGAGAGTATGTCCCGTTGCATTGTTCAGGTACTTGATAAGGGGGTCGTATGCCTTGGCGGTCTGGCTTGGGGGTAATATCGGTTGGACTATGAATGTATAGGTGTCGGCGGATGCAAGAGGCGTTGCTCCCAACAACAAGAGAACGGCAAGTGCGTAACGTTTGATGCTGTGGCCAATCATCTGATCCCTCCAGAATTTGCGCCCCCAAGTCGATACCAGAGGTTTATTTAATTATATTGGACTATCAAGGGTGTTGGGGAAATTATAGTACACGAGATTTTTAACGACAATAATTCTATGGATATCTTTATGCATTATATGTGTTGAATATTTTTGAATGAGTTCCAGGGCGAACTTTATTACACTCCAACCTCTTTATAATTCGTAATTAAAGGGAGTGCATGAAATGGTAAGCATGGAAACACCCGTATGTGATTTTGGACTGGACGCGGTCGACTTTTCATTGCCAGGCACCGATGGCAGGCAATGGACACTGGCAGATTCTACAGGTGAGAAAGGATTGCTCGTTATGTTTATCTGTAATCACTGTCCCTACGTAAAGGCGGTCAGGGATCGTATCGTACGTGACACCGCGGAACTGAAGCAGCTGGGTATTAACAGTGTAGCGATTATGTCGAATGACCCTACCCAATACGAGGAAGACTCTTTTGAGAATATGCGCAAGGTTGCTGACGAATACGAATTCTCGTTTCCCTATTTACTGGACGAGTCACAGTCGGTTGCCAAGGCATATGGGGCGGTGTGTACACCGGATTTCTTTGGTTATAACGCAGATCTTCAATTGCAATATCGGGGGAGACTGGATGAAAGCCGCAAGCAGGCTGCGGATCCAGGCGTTCGGCGGGATTTATTCGAGGCCATGAAGCAGGTTGCCGAGACGGGCAGTGGTCCGCTGGAACAAATTCCCAGCATGGGGTGCTCCATTAAGTGGATAGATGAATAATCGCTAACTTACTGTAAATTAAATAAATTATTTCATTTTCGGGTGTCTGATCAGTGGCGCGGCTTATGCGCCCATAAGTGATCTTTCCCATCAGGTATGTTGCGACCACAGAGCTATTCGGAGAGAATACGCGACCTTTGACCCGATCATAAGGGTAGCCGTTCTGAACTTGGTACTTGCTTAAAACAAGTAACTATAAAGAAATCAGTAAGTTGGGTAGGACCACCGTCGGCTGAATCGGGTAAACAGAATTCATAACATCTTGAGGAGAGCGCCATGTCAACGCGTTTTGAACTAGCCAATGCTATCCGTGCCCTGAGCATGGACGCTGTACAGAAAGCCAATTCCGGTCACCCGGGTGCCCCCATGGGTATGGCAGATATTGCCGAAGTCCTGTGGAACGATCATATGAAGCATAACCCGGCCAACCCGGACTGGGCAGATCGTGACCGCTTCATCCTGTCTAATGGCCATGGGTCCATGTTGATCTACTCTCTCTTACACCTGACCGGTTATGACCTGAGCATGGATGACCTGAAGAATTTTCGTCAGATGGGTTCCAAGACCCCTGGTCACCCTGAATATGGCTATGCGCCGGGCGTTGAAACCACAACCGGTCCTCTGGGTCAGGGCATTACCAACGGTGTGGGTATGGCAATTGCCGAGCGCGCACTGGCGGCAGAATTTAACAAAGACGGCCATGATATCGTTGGGCACAACACCTATGTCTTTCTTGGTGACGGCTGCTTGATGGAAGGCATCTCTCACGAGGCCTGTTCACTGGCCGGTACGCTGGGCCTGGGTAATTTAATTGCCTTCTGGGATGACAATGGCATCTCGATCGACGGTCACGTTGAGGGCTGGTTTGCGGATGATACGCCTGCGCGCTTTGAGGCTTATGGCTGGCACGTGGTTGCCGGTGTTGACGGCCATGATCCGGATGCGATCAACAAGGCCATCGAGGAAGCCAAGTCAGTCACTGACAAGCCTTCCATGATTTGCTGCAAGACCACGATTGGTTTTGGTTCGCCCAACAAGGCGGGTTCACATGCCTGCCACGGTGCGCCGCTGGGCGACGAAGAAAACGCACTGACCAAGAAAGAACTGGGTTGGGAGCATGATGCCTTTGTGATTCCTGATGATATCTATGCAGGTTGGGATGGTAAGGAAAAAGGTGGTGCTGCCGAGTCTGACTGGAATGAAAAATTTGCGGCCTATGAAGCGGCACATCCTGAACTGGCAGCAGAATTCAAGCGACGTATGGCGGATGAGCGTCCTGCTGACTGGTGTGACAATGTTGCCGCCTTCGTTAATGAGTGCAACGACAAGGGTGAGAGCAAGGCGACCCGTCAGGCATCTCTGGCATCGATCGAAGCCTATTCACACGCGCTGCCTGAATTATTTGGTGGTTCTGCTGACCTGGGTTGCTCCAACCTGACCGAGTGGTCCGGTTACAAACCAATGCGCGCAGATACGCCGGCATCCAACTACATTAATTATGGTGTACGTGAATTCGCCATGTCGGCCATCATGAACGGCATTGCCCTGCACGGTGGATTTGTGCCGTTTGGCGCGACCTTTCTGATGTTTTCGGAATATGCCCGTAACGCCATCCGTATGGCGGCACTGATGAAACTGCGTTCCATCTTCGTATTTACCCATGACTCTATCGGTCTGGGCGAAGACGGCCCGACACATCAGGCGGTTGAGCAAATTCCTACTCTGCGCATGATTCCCAATATGCAGGTATGGCGTCCGTGTGACACAGTGGAAAGTGCAGTGGCATGGGCGGCAGCGGTTGATCGTACCGATGGCCCAAGCTGCCTGATCTTCTCTCGTCAGGGCCTGCCACACCAGGCGCGCACTGCCGAGCAGATTGCCAATATCAACAAGGGTGGTTACATCCTGAAAGATTGTGAAGGCACACCGGATGTGATTGTTATTGCGACAGGTTCCGAGATTGGTATCGCTGTTGAAGCGGCCGACGCCAGCAGCAAGAACGTTCGTGTGGTCTCGATGCCGTGCACCAATGTATTTGACGCACAGGATGCTGCCTACAGGGAGTCTGTATTACCAGCAGGCGTTACCGCCCGCGTTGCCGTCGAAGCTGCCGTAACCGATGGCTGGTGGAAGTACGCTGGTACCGATGGCAAGGTAATTGGTATCGATCGCTTCGGTGAATCTGCACCTGCTGGCGAGCTGTTCGAACACTTCGGTTTTACCGCCGCCAATGTTGGCAAGGCGATTGACGAAGTCAGCGCTTAAATAATTAAGCTCGCCCCATAACGGGGTGGGCATGTTTTTTAATATAACTCTTAATATTTCTGGAGAATAATGATGACGATTAAAGTCGGTATTAACGGTTTTGGCCGTATTGGTCGTATGGCGTTCCGTGCGATTTCACAGGATTTTTCTGATGACATCGAAGTCGTCGGTATCAATGACCTGCTGGACGCTGATTACCTGGCATACATGCTGAAGTACGATTCAGTGCACGGTAACTTTAAAGGCGATATCGCGGTTGACGGCAATAACCTGGTTGTAAATGGCAAGACTATCCGTCTGACTGCAGAACGTGATCCTGCTGATCTGGCCTGGGGCGACATCAATGTAGATATGGTTCTGGAATGTACCGGTTTCTTCCTGACTGAAGAGACTTGTCAGAAACACATCGATGCAGGCGCATCTAAAGTTGTAATGTCTGCACCTTCCAAAGATGGTACGCCTATGTTCGTATACGGTGTTAACCATGAGACATATGCGGGTCAGGCGATTATTTCTGCTGCTTCCTGTACTACCAACTGTCTGGCACCTGTTGCCAAGGTTCTGAATGATAACTGGGGCATCAAGCGTGGTCTGATGACAACGGTTCATGCAGCAACTGCTACCCAAAAGACTGTTGACGGTCCTTCCATGAAAGACTGGCGCGGTGGCCGTGGTATCCTGGAAAACATCATCCCTTCTTCAACTGGTGCAGCCAAAGCAGTTGGTGTTGTGCTGCCTGAACTGAATGGCAAGCTGACCGGTATGGCCTTCCGTGTTCCTACTTCAGATGTGTCTGTTGTTGACCTGACTGTTGAACTGGACAAAGACGCTTCATATGAAGATATCTGCGCGGCAATGAAAACTGCTTCCGAAACTCCCGGAATCGGCGACACACTGGCTTACACAGATGAGAAAGTTGTTTCTACGGATTTCCGTGGTTGCGGTTCTTCCTCTATCTTTGATTCTGAAGCTGGCATTGCACTGGACGGTACTTTCGTCAAGGTTGTTAGCTGGTATGACAACGAGTACGGCTACACCTGCAACATGCTGCGTTTCGCCAAGCACGTCGCTGCTAACTAAGTAGTTTGGTATAGAGGGGTGGACGCAAGTCCGCCCCTCGTGCCATCTGATCACCGGGAAGAATTATTCGTTTAGCTTCTGTGCTAACCCAATAATTTTTAACCAGTATTACCAGGAGTATTCTCATGGCTTTCATCAAGCTGACTGACCTCGATCTTGCCGGTAAACGTGTTCTTATACGCGCGGACCTTAACGTCCCGGTAAAAGACGGCAAGGTAACTTCCGATGCCCGTATTACCGCCTCAATGCCAACTATCGAACACTGTATGAAGGCTGGCGCCAAGGTGCAGGTAATGTCGCATCGTGGTCGTCCCGAGGAAGGCAAGGTTGATGATGAAAACTCCATGCAACCGATTGCCGAAGATATGTCTGCCAAGCTGGGTACCGAAGTACGCCTGATCAAGGATTACCTCGATAGCGCCCCTGAAATTGCTGATGGTGAATGTGTACTGTTCGAGAACGTGCGCTTTAACGTCGGTGAAAAGAAAGATGACGACGGACTGGCAAAACAATATGCCGCGCTTTGTGATGTCTTCGTGATGGATGCGTTTGGTACGGCACACCGCGCACAGGCCTCTACCCACGGTGTTGGTGTTCACGCACCGGTTGCGTGTGCCGGCCTGTTGCTATCCAATGAACTGGACAGCCTTGCCAAGGCGCTGGCGGAACCGGCACGTCCAATGGTTGCGATTGTGGGCGGTTCCAAGGTTTCTACCAAGCTGACCGTTCTGGAAGCACTGTCTGAAAAGGTTGACCAACTGGTTGTTGGCGGCGGTATTGCCAATACCTTCCTCAAGGCCATGGGCAACAATGTCGGCAAGTCGCTTTGTGAAGATGACCTGGTGGATACCGCCAAGGCACTGGTTGAGAAAATGAAGGCCCGCGGCGCCAATATCCCGATTGCAACTGACGTTGTTTGCGGCAAGGAGTTTGCCGAAGATGCAGAGGCCACCCTTAAAGCTGCCGGTGATGTTGAAGATGACGATATGATTTTCGATATTGGCCCGGATTCTGCGAAAGAGCTGGCTGATATTATCGCCAAGGCAGGCACCATCGTCTGGAATGGCCCGGTCGGTGTATTCGAATTTGACCAGTTTGGCGAAGGTACCAGGACTGTATCCATGGCCATTGCAGACTCCGATGGTTTCAGCCTGGCTGGTGGTGGCGATACCATCGCGGCAATTCAAAAATATGATATCTATGACAAGGTGACCTATATTTCTACCGCTGGCGGCGCCTTCCTGGAATACCTTGAGGGCAAGACCCTGCCTGCTGTAGCCATGCTAGAGGCCCAAGCAAATAAATAACGGGAAATAAGACCCTATGCCAAGAAGAACCAAAATCGTTGCTACCCTCGGGCCGGCAACGGATGATCCCAAGGCGCTGGATGACTTGATTCAGGCTGGTGTGGATGTCTGCCGCATTAATTTTTCACATGGTTCGGCTGATGAACACAAGGCCCGTGTAGAAACTGTTAGAAATCGAGCGCGTGCCTACGGCCGGCAGGTAGGTATTATTGCTGATCTCCAGGGCCCAAAAATCCGTATTGGTTCTTTCATTAATGGTGAAATCAGCCTGTCGGAAGGTTCCATGTTCACTCTGGATGCAGAAATGGACGTCAGTGCAGGCAATGAGCAGGCTGTCGGCCTGGCTTACAAGGAGCTGCCTAACGATGTTGATCGTGGAGATACCCTGTTACTGGATGATGGTGCGATCGTGCTATGGGTCGATGATGTCGAGGGTCAGCGGATTAATTGTCGTGTTGTCGTAGGCGGCAAGCTTTCAGATAACAAAGGCATCAACAAGCAGGGTGGCGGCCTATCTGCCGCAGCGCTGACTGAAAAGGATATGCAGGATATCAAGACAGCGGCCGAAATTGAGGCCGATTACCTGGCTCTGTCTTTTCCAAGGAATGCTGCCGATGTAAATCAGGCGCGCGAGCTGTTGCATAAGGCTGGCGGGCATGGCGGCATTATTGCCAAGATTGAACGCGCCGAGGCCTTGGATAATATTGATGAGATCATTGAGGCGTGTGATGTAATCATGATTGCGCGGGGTGATCTGGGTGTTGAGATTGGCGATCCGGAATTGCCTGGCGTGCAGAAGGAACTGGTACATAAAGCCCGCACCATGAATCGGATTGTGATTACTGCGACACAAATGATGCAGTCCATGATTGAAAATCATGCGCCAACCCGTGCTGAGGTAATGGATGTGGCGAATTCGGTACTGGATGGCACCGATGCCGTCATGCTGTCAGCAGAAACCTCGGTTGGTAAGCATCCAGCCAAGGTTGTCGCTGCCATGGGCAAAATTTGTGTCGGCGCGGAAAAACAGCATGCGGCCATGGTATCCGAGCATCGCATGGATATTGAGTTCAAGCGCGTCGACGAGGCGATTGCCATGGCGACCATGTACACAGCTAACCATCTGGGTGTCTCTGCAATTATCGCATTGACAGAGTCAGGTTCTACTACCCTGTGGATGTCACGTATCAGTTCAGGCATTCCAATCTATGCGATGACCTCGCGTGTTGAAACGCGCCGCAAGGTTACGTTGTATCGTGGTGTTTATCCGGTCAGTTTTAACCCGGATTTTTCCGACCATGCGATCGTTAACAAGGAAGCAGTCGATGACCTGGTACGGCGTGGTGCGGTACGTGACGGCGATCTGGTGATCATTACAAAGGGTGATCTGGCGGGTAAGATAGGCGGCACCAATGCCATGAAGGTTGTTAAGGTCGGGGAAATGTATACCCCTGAATTTTGTAAAATCGATTCATAAACTAACTCTGTACAGATTACAGTTAAATTAAACGAGAGAGGAAACAATAATGGCTCTTATTTCAATGCGTCAATTGCTGGACTACGCCGCCGAAAATGATTTTGGCATGCCAGCGTTCAATGTGAACAACATGGAGCAGGTTCATGCCATCATGCAGGCTGCCAACGAAGTTGATAGCCCGGTTATCATGCAGGGCTCTGCTGGTGCGCGCTCCTATGCGGGTGAACCCTTCCTGCGTCACCTGATTACCGCTGCTATCGAGCAGTACCCACATATTCCAATCGTTATGCACCAGGATCATGGCTCGGAGCCGGCAGTATGTCTGCGCTCTATTCAGTCCGGTTTTTCATCTGTCATGATGGATGGCTCACTGATGGCCGATATGAAGACGCCTTCAAGCTTTGAATACAATGTTGAGGTAACCAAAACCGTAGTTGATATGGCACATGCCGGCGGTGTTTCGGTTGAAGGTGAACTGGGTTGCCTGGGTTCTCTGGAAACCGGTGAAATGGGTGAGGAAGATGGTCACGGCGCCGAAGGCAAGCTGGATATGGACCAGTTACTGACCGGTGTTGAAGAGGCCGCTGATTTCGTCAAGGCTACCGGCGTTGATGCGCTGGCGATCGCTATTGGAACCTCTCACGGTGCCTACAAGTTCACCAAGGAGCCAACTGGTGAGGTGCTGCGTATTGATCGTATCAAGGAAATCCATGAGCGTATTCCCAATACCCACCTGGTAATGCATGGTTCGTCCTCCGTTCCCCAGGACTGGTTGGAAATCATCAACAACTACGGCGGTGACATGGGACAGACCTATGGTGTACCGGTTGAGGAGATTGTTGAAGGAATTAAGCACGGTGTTCGTAAAGTTAACATTGATACCGATCTGCGTATGGCTTCGACAGGTTCTGTACGCAGGCACCTGGCCGAGAACCCATCCAACTTCGACCCACGTAAATTCCTGAAGGAATCCACTGCAGGCATGCAGGCTATCTGTAAAGCGCGTTTCGAGGCCTTCGGTTCAGCGGGCCATGCCTCCAAGATCAAGGCGGATTCACTGGAAGTGATGTTCGGTCGTTATGCGGCCGGTGAACTGGATCAGACAGTTAGCTAAGTCCTGACCTTATGATCTGTTTTGAAAAGGGGTGCTTAATGCACCCCTTTTTGTTTATGTCCATGGATGGACAGGCCGTTCTCGAACATCCTGTTCTTCACGGCACTTGGCCATCCATGGCCGGTGTATGTCGCGTGAGGCACGACTACATGGATAATGGTATGGACCCACTCCACTTCTTAATCGGCCTCGTAGTGGGCCAAAATGGAGTTTCAAGCAACCATTCAACAAAAGCGGAGTGGATCCAAAT